>JAGGWH010000040.1 GCA_021157585.1 Bacteroidales bacterium
AGAAAATAACCGATGCCTACATGGATAAATCCTCCATAAATGCCAATAAAGAAAAACAACAGATATTGTTTCCAGCTTAACGATTTGTTTACCAAATCAGTTTGTTCTTTGATTAGTTTTTGTGGATTGAAAAGGATGAAGACAAGCATTACCAACAGGATAACGCCCATTGCTTTTTCAAAAATGGCCTCGTTTAAATCTACAGCAACAAAAGCTCCTAAAATAGAACCAACGGTAGCCGGAATAGCAAGTAAGAATCCTTTTTTACTGTCAAGAACACCTTGCTGTTTGAAACTCCCGACTCCTACAATATTTTGAATAGCAATTCCGATACGATTAGTGCCATTTGCCATTGCAGGCGATAAGCCCATAAGCATTAAAACAGATAATGATATTGTTGATCCTCCACCGGCTAAAGTGTTGATAAATCCAACAGTAATTCCGGCTATAACTAAAGCAAAAAAATCTATGAGGTTCATATGTTATTTTTTGCAAACATAAATAAAATTAAAAAACTGATTTATTTATAATCTAAAACCAACATATATTATCAAATTTATTCATTATCAAGATGATTATTTTATAATTTTGATGTCTTAGATTGAAGAAATCCTATTATTATGATTGCAATTTACCATAATTCAAGATGTAAAAAATCACGTGCCGGACTTCAGGCTTTAAAAAATTTTACCGATAATTTTGAAATAAAGCAATATTTAAAGGATGATCCGTTTACCGTTGAAACTTTTACAGATGTTTTACGGAAATTAGGGAAGAGTCCTCAAGAAATGATTCGTAAGCAAGAGGCTGTTTATAAGTCAGATTATAAAGCCAAGAGCTTTACCGATGCTGAATGGATAGAGATTATGGTTAAAAACCCTAAGTTGATTCATCGTCCAATAATTATTAAAGATGATAAAGCCGTTCTTGGTGATCCTGCAGAAAATGTTGGAAAGTTATTTTAAATGAATACGTAAACTAATAAACATATAAGATAATGGAATATAGAATAGAAAAAGACACTATGGGCGATGTTCAGGTACCTGCCGATAAATATTGGGGTGCTCAAACGCAACGTTCTAAAATGAATTTTAAAATTGGTGATGAAGGTTCAATGCCAAGAGAAATTATTGATGCTTTTGCATATTTGAAAAAAGCAGCTGCACTTTCTAATGCTGAATTGGGTGGTTTAGCCCGTGAAAAAGCAGATTTGATTGCAAAAGTTGCAGATGAGATTTTAGCCGGTAAATTATATGATAATTTTCCATTAGTTATTTGGCAGACAGGTTCGGGAACTCAATCTAATATGAATGTAAACGAGGTTATTTCTAATCGCGCTCACGTATTGGCAGGAAATAAATTAGGTGAAGGCACAAAGATGATTCATCCTAATGATGATGTGAATAAATCGCAGTCTTCAAACGACACTTTCCCAACAGCTATGCATATTGCCGCTTATAAAATGATTATGGAAATAACTATTCCCGGAGTTAAACATTTGCGCGATGCTATTGATAAAAAAGCCAAAGAATTTAAAGATATTGTAAAAACTGGTCGTACACATTGGATGGATGCAACTCCTTTAACTCTTGGACAAGAATTTTCGGGTTATGTTTCTCAACTCGATCATGGATTGGCTGCCTTAGAAGCTACTTTAGATCATTTGTCGGAATTGGCTTTAGGTGGAACCGCAGTAGGAACAGGTTTAAATACTCCAAAAGGATATGATGTAAATGTAGCGGCTAAAATTTCTGAACTAACCGGATATAAATTTAAGACAGCTCCAAATAAATTCGAAGCTTTATCGGCTCACGATGCTGTTGTAGAAACATCAGGTGCTTTAAAAGTGTTGGCAGTAAGCTTAATGCATATTGCTAATAATGTACGTTATTTAGCTTCCGGTCCTCGTTGTAGTATTGGAGAGGTAAACCTTCCTGCTAATGAACCAGGATCTTCTATTATGCCGGGAAAAGTTAATCCTACTCAAAATGAAGCTTTGACAATGGTTTGTGCACAGGTTATTGGTAACGATGCTGCTATTGCCGTTGGTGGTATGCAAGGCCATTATCAATTAAATGTGTTTAAACCTGTAATGATTTCAAATTTATTGCAGTCGGCTCGTTTATTAGGTGATGCTTGTGTTTCTTTTGCTGATAACGCAATAGCTGGAGCAGAGGCTAACTTGAAAAACATTCAACATAATCTTGAAAGTTCTTTGATGTTAGTTACAGCTTTAAATACACATATTGGATATGAAAAGGCTGCTAAAATTGCTAAAAAAGCACATGCAGAAGGAACAACTCTTCGTGAAGCAACTTTGGAATTAGGCTATCTTAGCGATGAAGAATTTACAGAAATTGTTGACCCTAAAAAAATGTTAGGACATAGTTAGTAATAAAACCCTTTTTTTTAATAAGCCCGCTCTAATTTATTTTGGGGTGGGCTTTTTTTATATAGAGAAACTTTTGTGAAACTATTTGGATATCATTCTGAGCACTCGCGAGGAATCTATAAATAATTATTTATTAGCAATTTATATTCTTTACTTAATTTAGAGCTTAGGGAGGAATTAAAAAGAATTTTACAAAAGTTTAAAGTGTTAATATCCACGCGCCCTTAAATTTTTGAGCATATTTTTTCAAAGATCTATCAGCTTCTTTTTTATTTGTAAAATAATCTATTGCAACACGGAATTTATTGGCTGTTTCAACTAAAATAGCTTTTGGATAACCCATTTCTTTGTAACTTCTTACCGCATTTACCCCGTCTTTTTTATTTTTATAACTGCCAATTGTAATATAATAAACAGGGTTTTCTGTAGATTGTTCCTGAGTATTTTTGGCTTTATATTCGGGCGAAGCATTATTCAATACCTGAATAGATGTCCCACATACGGGCGTACTAACCTCATAGTCTATACCTTCTCCCAGCCAAACTACAGCATAACCATCTTCAATTCCGATTCCAATAGCTTTCCACGATTTATTTTCCCATTGCCCACGATTAATCAGTAAGTCGGCACTAATTTTATTTTCTCGCCAAAAACTTAAAATCTGTCGAGGTGAATTTTCTACATTAGACCAATAGGTAATTTCGTATGCTTCAGATGAGTAGCCGATAATCTCTTTGGCTTTAAATTTTATATTATTCTTTTTTGATTGTTCTGAAGGAAAGCAGATGGGTTTCCATCGCCCTTTATCCGACCATGAATGCATATTGCAAATGGTATCAGGATTAAAATTTACTGATAAATCGCGTGCATGCGTAATAGCAACATAACTTAAAGACTTTGATAGTGCAATTTGAGGAAGGGCAAAAGCTTTTCGGTAATCGTTTATTAATTGATATAATTGATATTCTTCAGTACTAATACAAAAATCATCAGGGATAGTATCTGTTTGGGCTAATGTTTTGGTGTTGACTATGAACAATCCAATACTTAAAAATAAAAAGAAAACAATTTTTTTCATCTGTTTATATTTTTGTATTCCGCTTATTATTTGTTCTGATTCTTTAAAATGTATTTTAGTTTCAAATTTCAGAACTAAGTTTATAAGCCCAAACGTTTAAACTAATCATTATTATTACCAACTTCCTCCGGCACCGCCGCCTCCGAAGCCGCCGCCTCCGAAGCCGCCAAAACCGCCGCCTCCAAAGCTTCCTCCTCCGGAATTAAAATTACTCCATCCGCTACTGCTTCTTCCGCCACCCATCATACTTCCTAAAAACATCATAGTCAGTAGGGAGGATGAATTGCTTCTGCTTCCGTAGCCTGTTGGTCTGTTTCGACCTTTCATAGTAAATAGTATAAATATTATAATGAAAAAGAAAAACGGAATAAGCCCTGCAATATCGCCACCTTTACTTTGAGCATATTGATCTGCTGTATATTCTCCGGTAGTTATATTTATTAGTATTTTACTTGCTTTAGCAAAACCTGAATAATAATCTCCGATTTTAAACTCAGGTATCATTTCATATTCTACAATTTGTTTGGCAACAGCGTCAGGGACAACGCCTTCAAGCCCATATCCAACAGCAATATACGCTTCGCCTTTTGAACTTGTTGTTTTGGGTTTGACTAAAATTAAAATGCCATTGTCTTTACCTTTTTGTCCGATGCCCCATTTGTGAGCTAATTCAACGGCATATTGTGCTTTATCTAAGCCTTGTAAATCGGGAACTGTTACCAAAACAATTTGAGTAGAGCTTTGATAAGAAAACTGCGAAAGCTGGTTGAACAACATTTTTTCTTGTTGAGCAGTTAACACATCTGCAAAATCATTTACAGGACTGGCCGGCTCGGGTTTTGTTGGAAACTGACCAAAAATATTAATTGAAATACCGATTAATAAAAATAGCGTAGCTAAGCCGGATTTAGATATTATTTTCATATTATTTACCAAAAGAAATTTCATCGCTTAATTCGTTTTTATCGTCAGATTGATGTGGAAAATGCTCTTTAAGTTGTTGCCCTGCTTTGATAATTCCTTGTGATAGACCACCAACAAAATCGCCTTTTAAAAATGTTTGTTGAACTTCCTCTTTAATTTCGTCCCAGAAATTTTCCGGTACTTTTTGATTAATTCCAACATCGCCGATTATAGCAAACTTCTTACTTTTTACAGCAAGGTAAAAAAGTACTCCGTTGCGTAATTCTGTTTTATGCATTTTAAGTTTAGCAAAAGTATAAGAAGCGCAGTCAAGAACATCTTTTTCACACTTATTTTCGATATGTACGCGGATTTCTCCGGAACTGGCTAATTCTGCGTCGGCGATAGCCTGCATAATTTTCTGTTTTTCTTCTTTGCTGAAGAATGTTAATGCGAGTTTACTCATAGTGCTAACAGTTAAAATTCAACTTTTGGAGCTGTTTCTGCTCCTTGAGCAGCTTGAAAATAGGCTTTTTCATCGAAATTGAACATGCCTGCAAATAAGTTATTTGGAAATGTTTTGATACTTACATTATAGTTTCTTGCGGCATCGTTGAAGCGTTTACGCTCAACAGAGATTCTATTTTCAGTACCCTCAAGTTGTGCTTGTAATTCCATAAAATTCTGATTTGCTTTCAAATCGGGGTATTTTTCTACAACCACCATCAAACGAGATAAAGCAGAACTTAATCCGTCTTGAGCTTGTTGAAACTGCTGTAGTTGAGCTGCATTCATGTTTCCGGCATTAATAGTTGTTGATGTTGCTTTTGCACGTGCTTTTACTACTCCTTCAAGAGTTTCTTGCTCGTGGGTAGCATAACCTTTTACAGTTGCAACTAAATTGGGAATTAAATCGGCTCGGCGTTGGTATACATTCTCCACTTGTGCCCATTGAGCATCTACAACTTCGGAGCCGGAAACCATATTATTGTAAGTATTTTTTACTGAAGAATAGCCGAGAAAGATTAAAACTACGACTACTATTAAAACTATCCAAGATTTTTTCATAGTGTTCTGATTATTTAAATTGAAATATAAAGATACAAAAAAGGCTGTCAAACCTTTGTGTTTTAATTAAAAAACCAAAAATACGGGTCTAACAGCCTTGCTAATTATTTTATTAACGTAAAACTACGTTTAATGAAATCTGCTAATTCTTTTCCTTTTAGCAGGTTTTGCGAAAGCATTGCCAAATCATACATTTGAGTAATTAAAGCGGCTTGCTTTTTCTCGTCTTTTTCTTCTAAAAGATTTCCAACAAGATTATGGTTGGTGTTTACAACCAAATTATAAGAATCAGGTAAATTACCCATTCCCATCATACCGCCGCCGCCAAGTTTTTCCATATCTTTCATACGGCGCATAAACTCGCTTTGGGTAATCATAAATGGTTGCTCGTTTTCGCTTAGTGCTTCAAAAACAACGGTAAATTTGGTTTTATCAATATTGCCTTCGATGATTGGCTTCAAGCTTTCTTTTTGCTTATCATCCAATTTTGAAGGAATTTCTTCGTCCTTAGCAATTAGTTTATCGATAGTATCCGCATCAACACGTTTGAATTGAACATCGGTTAATTTCTGTTCCAAAGTATTTACAAAATGATTGTCTAAAACGCCATCCATTTCCAACACATCGTAACCACGGTCTTTAGCCGATTGAATAAAATTATATTGTTCATCAACATTATTAGCGTATAGATAAACAATTTTTTTGTCTTTATCGATTTGTGAATCTTTTACCTGCTCTTTGTATTCCTCTAAAGTGAAGTATTTGCCCTCGGTATTTTTTAATAAGGCAAATTTTTCAGCCCTGCTGTAGAATTTTTCATCGGAAAGCATTCCGTATTCAATAAATACTTTAATGTCATCCCATTTTTTCTCAAATTCTTCGCGATTGTTTTTGAATAACTCCTCTAGTTTATCAGCTACTTTTTTGCTGATATGATTAGCAATCTTTTTTACTGCTCCATCGCTTTGCAGATAAGAACGAGAAACGTTTAGAGGAATATCCGGCGAATCGATAACGCCATGTAAAAGAGTAAGAAACTCCGGAACAACACCTTCTACGGAATCGGTAATAAATACCTGATTACTGTATAGTTGAATTTTGTCTTTTTGAACCTCGAGATTCTTTTTTAATTTGGGGAAATAAAGAATACCGGTAAGATTAAAAGGATAATCTACATTAAGATGAATCTGAAATAGAGGTTCATCAAAGTTCATTGGATAGAGCTCGCGATAAAAATCTTTGTAATCTTTATCTTCTAAATCGGCTGGAGCTTTTTTCCAAATTGGATTAGGGTTATTAATGATACGATCTTTTTCAACTTCTTTATATACATCGTTACCGTCTTTGTCTTTCTCTCCTTCAACTTTTTCTTGAGTTTTTTCTGTTCCAAATTTAATAGGAATAGGCATAAACTTATTGTACTTATTTAGAAGCTCAAGGATTTTATGTTCTGATAAAAATTCTTTGCTGTCTTCGGAAATATGCAGAATAATGTCTGTTCCTCTGCTTTTCTTATCAATTTCTTCTATAGTGTAATTTGGGCTGCCATCGCATATCCATTTTACAGCTTTTGTTGAACCTCCTTTTTTGTAGGTCTTGCTATGAATTTCTACATTATCAGAAACCATAAATGAAGAGTAGAATCCTAAACCAAACTTACCGATAATTGCATTTTTTTCCGATTCGGTTTTTGTTTTGAATTTTTTCACAAACTCTTCTGCTCCGGAAAAAGCAATTTGATTGATATATTTATCAACCTCTTCGGCAGTCATACCAATACCTTTATCTCGGATAGTAAGTGTTTTGGCTTTTTCGTCTAAAATAATCTCAACGGTAATGTCGCCAAGTTCATCTTTAAATTTTCCTAATGAAGCCAATGTTTTTAGCTTTTGTGTTGCATCAACAGCATTGGAAACAAGCTCACGAAGAAATATTTCGTGATCTGAATAGAGAAATTTCTTGATAACCGGAAATATATTTTCCGTTTGTACATTAATTTGTCCTTTTTGCATTTTATATATGGTTTTTAATTTCTTGATGCTCTATTCACAAATTTGATACCACTACTTTAATGCTGACAAATTGACAAATAAAAAAGCCTGTTCACCAAAGGTGAACAGGCTTGACATTGAAAACACTTCGTCCCTCCTAATCAACGACTAAGTACGCATTATCTCTATAATCATCTTGGTCTTTATACCAATCAGTAAAATCGGCTCCTCCGGAAACAGCCCAAGAAGCAAATTTTGTGTATCCTTTATTAATAGCGTTTTTCTCTTTAGGGAAAGTAAAATCATACAAAATATTTATTCCCCAAGGTAGATTAGTTGAATTTCTGTAATATCTACCGATAGAAGGATTGCTATCATCATCAGCTGTTCCGAATAGTGAAGTATCCATAAGGTCGGTTGGTTCCATATCGGCAAAATGTACTTCTCTGCCTCTATCACCATCGATAAAAATAAATGGATTTAAACTTCCCATTTGATTATTTGCTATAGGTTGATGGTAATGCATTATTACTCGCATTTTCCCATCGTTTACATTTACATTTGCCCAAGCATCGTCAAAAACAATGATTACAGGTTTTGACTGGTTATTTTCTAAACCCTGACCGTTTAACGAAATCTTTCCTGTAGTTAAATTATAACCTGTTATTTCACTAATTACATTTGGATCTGCGTTAACTTCTATACCAAATCCATTTCTAAAAGATCCACCTACATTTTTAATAATAAAATCAAATATGGTTTCATAGATTAATCCTGCACTATTGTAAACGTGAGTGAAACGATAATTTATAACTAAATCATTAAAATCGAAATCGCCAATATTGGGCCAAAGGTCTTCAAAAGCATAAGTTCCCAATCCATAAATTGAAGGGGTGTAAACGTTATAAGCACGGTTAGCATCATCGGGATATTCATCATAAAAATCGATAATTCCATCACCATCTGTATCTGTAGTTGCTACTAAATCCTCATCTAAAGGCAGAGTTGCCAAATCAAAAATATAGTCAGAATATCCTTCAAAACGATTTTCCCAACCACCGGTTACATCATCCATAATAAACAGTCTTCCTTGCGAAGATATATTTGAAGCCCACCACAACTCTTGATTAGAATCATAGGTTAAAGAATTTGGATAATTGGGTAAATTTTCTGCAGAAATTCGTGTTGCTGTAATATTTTTATTATCGGCGTACTCACAACGGTAAAGACCAGCCTCCGTAGAAAGAAACATATTTCCTTCAGCATCAAAAGTAAGGTCTCCTCCGTCTAAATCGTGTAATCCATTTACTTTGTAATAAGATAACATTTTTCCGTCTTTTGGATCTAGTTTTAGTACCCAATAATTAAAAGAATAATAAAGTAAACCATCATTAATATTATAACCCAAGCGTGGGCCGAAATATCCTACACTGCCTTGCCTTTCCCATTTATCATCCTCAATATCATAGGAATATAAATTATACGGCCTCCTAATTCCAATCGTATAAACAATTTCTTTTACAGGATCGATAGCACAAGTGTAACTACCACCCATATCACTTGGAAGAGAACTAACAATCTCCATATCTCCTGTTTCTGCATTTATTGTAAACAGGTCATCTCGATTAACACCATAAAGAATGTCAACAGATCCTGCTTTTAAGCTGGTGGAGCTAATGGTTTGATTAGGAGCTTCAAAAGTGGCAGACATCTTATTGCTGTTTATAGGTAATGTTAAAGTTGAGTAATCTGCCATATTATTTTTTACTATAAATATAGAATCATAATAGGAAGGGATAGTTAAATTCAAATCGAAATTTGACGAACTTGTAATCTGCGTAAAAGCTAAATCACTCATAGCGTCCACCAGAACTCCAGATTGAGCAACGGGATCACCATCGTCACCCGTGGTGGTGGTAGATATATTTATTCCATCAGGATTATAGAGGTAAACATCATATTTCACTAAATCTTCGGTGGCTGATTTAAATCCACTGAAAGAGAGTGTAACTTCATCTGAAGTTTGAAAATTAAAATCGGCTGGAATATCTAAATCTAATAGACTAGTGTTAGGGTCGGTGGGGTCTACTGGATCTGGATCGAGTTCTTTGTGACAGCTACTTAAGCCAAAGGCTATAAAGAGAGCTAAGAAAAATGCATTTGTTCTTTTCATGATGTGGTTGTTTAGGACAATTAATATTTTCAATAATCACCACAAAATTAAATAGCCTGACAGTTAAAAGCAATTTTTATCGGGCTAAATTTTAGGTGAAAAGCGATATTTTTGTACGTATTGGACAATTTTGTCCAATATTTGGAAGTTTATATGCTTGATTTTAATAGGAGTAAGCCGGATAGGAATGAAAAATACACAGTTAAAAAAAGCTTGTTGCATTGCAACAAGCTCAAATATTTTAACACGAGCAAAGATTAATCAGCAATTAAATAAGTATAATCCCTGTAATCATCAATATCAGAATACCAATCGTCAAATTCTGTACCGCCAGAAGTTGCCCAGTCAACAAATTTTATATATCCCTTATTTATTGGGCTTTTTTCTACCGGCATAGTGAAATCGTAGAGAATATTTATTCCCCAAGGTAGATTGTTAGAATTCTTATAATAACTTCCACTTGCAGCATTTGAGTTATCGTCACCACTTCCAAATAAGGAAGTGTCAGCTAAAGTTGTTGGGCTAAAATCAGCCAAATGAACTTCTCTTCCTCTTTCACCATTAATAAAAATGAAAGGATTAAAAGTGCCAATAGCATCTGGATTAACGGGTTGGGTATAGCTAATTATTAATTCCATTACACCATTATTGGTGTCCATGATATTATGAGAATTGTCAAAAGCAATAATTACTGCTTTATCTTGATTGTTTTCCAAACCCTGACCATTCATTGAAATTATTCCTTCTGTGAGGTTGTGTCCGGTAACTTGATTTATTAAATTTTTGTCGATATTTAATTCAATACCAAATCCGTTATGAAAAGACCCTCCAATGTTTTTAACAAAGAAATACATTTTTGTTTCAACAACTAAACCTTCGGAATTAGCTACATTGAGAAATCTGTAGTTTACAATCAAATCATTAAAATCGTAATCGCCTTGATAAGGCCAAAGATCTTCGAAAGCATAACTTCCAAGACCTGTTATTGATGGAGTGTAAACATCTGTTGCACGCTCTGCATCGTTTGGGTAATCATCATAAATATCTATAATACCGTCATTGTCTGAATCTGCTTCTATAATTTCTTCTACCTCGATAGGTAAAACCGCAATATCATCAATAGAAATATCAAATGGAGAGAAATGACTGCTTTCTTCAGCATTATCAAGATCGAAAGTAAATATTTGTCCTTTACCATCAATATTAGTTGCCCACCAGAAAGTATCATCATAGCCAAAAGCTAAAGCACTTGGATAATTTGTAATACTACCTGAGATAAGTTCTGAATTATAACTTCTACTCCAGAAGCTCCAGCTATAGGTTAAATGATATATTCCGGAAGTTGTAGACATATACAGGCTGCCATCTGCAGAATGTGCAATATCTCCACCATCTTTAGCATCTAAATTTCTTATCCGATAAGTAGCTAATATTTTTGCATTGGAAGGATCCATTTTAACAAATCTATCATCATAAGAATAATACAAAAGGCCATCGGCTATATTATATGATAAACGAGGACCATAAATTCCGGTAGCATCAATAGTAGTCCAAGTATCAGCATTAATGTCGTAAGCCAATAAATTGTAAGGTTTAGTTAAACCAACAGCATATAAAATCTTTCTTACAGGATCGATAGCACAAGTGTGACTTCCGCCGTTTCCTTCAGGAATTTTACTTATAATTTTGAGTTCTCCTGTTTCTGTATTAATTTGAAAAACATCGGATGAGCTATTTACACCATATATCATATCTACAGTATAAGTGTCGGTGGTGGCTTTTGTCGATTTAAAAGAAGCTTCGTTTGAAGGGAAGATTACAGACATCTTATTACTATTTACAGGGAGTATCATTGAGGAAAATACACCTCTGTCATTCTTAATTATATAGATTGATTTATAAAAATTTGGTATAGTTAGTTTTATATCGAAGCTTGCAGCATCAGTAATATACGAGGCCGCAAGATTACTCAGGGCATCTACGGCTTGCATAGTTTCTGTTACTGCCAATCCGTCATCGCCAACGGTTGTAGTTGTTATAATTTCTCCATCAGGATTATAAAGATAAATATCGTATTTAACTTTGGTTGATGAGGAGGATTTAAAACCGCCAATATTCAGAGTGACTTCGGTTGCTGTCTCAAATTTAAAATCTTGGGGAACATTTATGTTTGCTATATTAAAATTAGGATCCGATTGGTCTACAGTTTTGATAGGTAATTCTTTATGACAGCTTGATAAGCTGACAACCAATAATAAAGTTAAAAGTGATAAGATTGTTCTTTTCATGCCGTGGCTATTATTAATATTTAACCGCAAATATAAATCAATCTCAAGCTAAAAAACAAGAGCCAATTCGTAAACGTTTGTTTTCCACTCGTAAATGACGAAGATTAATAAAAAGAATCAATATGTTTTTTTAATATTAAATTCTAACGTTTATCGTATTGAGCTTCGTAATATTTTTGATAATCACCTGAAGTTATATTCTCGAGCCATTCGGTATTTTCTAGATACCAATCAACTGTTTTTTCCAATCCCTCTTCAAATTGTAAGCTGGGAGTCCAGCCTAAATCTTTTTGTAATTTACTACTATCAATAGCATAACGTAAATCATGGCCGGCTCTATCCGTTACATATGTAATCAGTTTTTCACTCTCGCCATCAGCTCTTCCCAATTTCTTATCCATCACTTTACAAAGCAATTTGATCAAATCGATATTGGTCCACTCATTATGACCACCAATGTTATACGTAGTCCCTGTAGCTGCTTTATGAAAAATAACATCAATAGCTCTTGCATGGTCTTCAACCCAAAGCCAATCGCGAATATTCTTTCCTTCTCCATAAACAGGAAGCGGCTTATTCGTTTTAATATTATTGATAAATAAAGGCAATAACTTTTCAGGAAACTGAAACGAACCGTAATTATTTGAGCAATTTGAAATTACAGTTTGTAATCCGAAAGTATCGTAATATGCACGTACAAAATGATCAGAACTGGCTTTGGACGCAGAATACGGGCTATGTGGATCGTAAGCGGTAGTTTCTGTGAACATTCCTGTATCACCTAAACTTCCATAGACCTCATCGGTAGAAACATGGTAAAAGCGATGAGCTTCCATATTATCTTTCCAAATAAATTTGGCTGCATTTAGTAAGTTTACCGTTCCGATAACATTGGTCATCACAAACTCTGTGGGATTTGTGATTGAGCGATCGACATGCGACTCGGCAGCAAGATGAATAACATCGGTAAATTGTTCCTCTTGAAACAGTTCTGTAATAGCTTTGGCATTTACAATATTCATCTTTACAAAACTATAATTAGGCATATTTTCGACATCCTTTAAGTTTGCCAAATTTCCGGCATAAGTTAAAGCATCGAGATTAACAATCTGATATTCAGGATATTTGTTTACATAAAGACGAACTAAATGTGAACCTATAAATCCGGCTCCGCCGGTTATTAATATTTTCTTTTTATAAGCCATAATTCTATAATTGTATGGTGTTTAATTTAAGTAGTGATAGTGATTAGCAAATTTAAACTTTTACTCTAAACTCCTAACTTTTCCCTGCAAGAGCTTTTTCCCAATTCCAGGCAGAGAGCATCATTTCATCAAGTGATTTTTTTGCTTTCCATCCTAATTCATTATTTGCAAAAGTTGTATCGGCATACACTATTTCAACATCACCTGCACGACGATCAACTATTTTATAATTCAGTTTTTCTTTAGATACTTTTTCAAAGGAATTAATCACCTCAAGCACAGAAAAACCGTTTCCTGTTCCCAAATTAAAGATTTCGACATTCTTCTTTCCTTTTTTATTAATCATTCTTTCTACGGCTACAACATGTGCTTGGGCTAAATCAACAACATGAATATAATCGCGGATAGCTGTACCGTCGGGGGTATTGTAATCGGAGCCGAAAACGCTGAGTTGTTCACGAATTCCAATAGCTGTTTGAGTAATAAATGGGACGAGATTATTAGGGACGCCAAGTGGTAATTCGCCAATTAAAGCCGTTTCGTGAGCTCCAATCGGATTAAAATAGCGCAAAAGAATTGCTTTGATATCTGTTACAGAACTGGTGTCGGTAATAATTTCTTCGGCTATTTGTTTGGTATTTCCGTATGGCGACATAGCCTTTAAAATTGGTGATTCTTCTGAAACAGGTAAAATTTCGGGTTGTCCGTAAACGGTACACGAAGAAGAAAAAACAAGATTCTCTATCCTGTGCACTTTCATGTTTTCTAAGATATTAAGTAAAGAGCCAATATTATTACGGTAGTACATTAAGGGATTGTTTACCGATTCGCCTACAGCTTTATAGGCCGCAAAATGAATAATACCACTTAAATCGTGATTACGATTAAAAAAATCATTGGTCTTTTCATTATCGGTTAAATCAAACTCTTCAAAAGCGGGACGAATCCCTGAAATTTGTTCTATCTTATCGACAACATTAGCATGTGAATTAGAAAGATTATCTACAATAATGACTTCAAAACCTTTTTTCTGAAGCTCGACGACGGTGTGAGAACCTATATATCCGGTGCCTCCTGTTACTAAAATTTTCATAAGCTCTATTTAATAATTGTTCACTAATTGGTTGCTTTTTTGAGCGAACTAAGTTAGTAAATAATAAAAACGCCTACAACATTTTATGTAATCTTTTAAAACTTTTGATTTTTCAGACTTAGCTAAAAACAACTTTAAATCGTCTTATTCTTTTATCCAGTCAGTAATTTCAGTATCGTAAGCTTTAGTTTTTGGAGATATAATTTTTTTAAGTTTACCATCTTTTCCAATCAGATATTTCTGAAAATTCCAACTTACCTTGGAGTCTTTAACTCCGTTAAGTTCTTTCTGAGTAAGCCATTTATACAAAGCGTGTATATCTTTTCCTTTTACTGATATTTTACTCATCATCGGAAATGTTACTCCATAATTTAAAGTGCAAAATTTCTTAATCTCAGCATCCGATCCCGGTTCTTGGTGTAAAAAGTTATTGGCAGGAAACCCAATAATTATAAAATTATCATTACCAAACTCCTTATATAATTTTTCTAAGCCTTCGTATTGAGGCGTAAAACCACATTTGGAGGCGGTATTAACAATCATTACTTTTTTGCCTGATAGCTGGCTAAAAGCAAAGCTATTGCCATCAATATCTTTTACAACAAAATCGTAAAAACTACTTTGTGAAAAACCTTGAATACTCATAAATAATAGGGTAATGAAAATAAAACGACGCATAATTTCTTTTTTGTCAAAGATACAATTTATATTGATTCTAAATAACAATAAAAATTACTCTGTTTTCAATCCTATTTTTCTACTTTTGCAAAATGCGAAAACAAATTCTTCGGCTCGCCATTCCAAACATTCTGAGCAATATTAGCGTGCCTCTTTTAGGTGTTGTTGATTTGGCTTTGATGGGTCATTTAGAATCGGAAGTGCATATCAATGCCATTGCTATTGGAGGTGTTATTTTCAGTTTTATTTATATGAGTTTCGGTTTTCTGCGTATGGGAACAACGGGTTTTACGGCTCAGGCTTTTGGGCAGAAAAACGAAAAAGAAAGTGCTCTTATTTTTTCCCGATCATTACTTCTTGCATTTAGCATAGCATTTCTCTTGCTGATATTTCAGGAGTTAATTATTGCTGTTGGATTACAACTTTTACAAGCCAGTACGGAGGTTTCGTTTTATGCTAAACAGTATTATAACATCCGAATATTTGCGGCTCCTGCCACTTTAGGATTATATGCAATTAGTGGTTGGTTTATTGGTCGACAAGATACCAAAACGCCTCTTTTCTTGGCACTATTAGTAAATTTTGCGAATCTGGGTTTTAATCTGCTTTTTATTAAAGTCTTTGATATGAAATCGGACGGAGTGGCTTGGGGAACTTTGTTAGCACAATACCTTGGCTTTATAAGTGGGTTGCTTATAATTTTAGTCCGACATAAAGTAATATTTCGTTGGTGGAATTTTAGAGAAATGATTAAAAAGTCAGCACTAAAGGCTTATTTTCAAGTCAATAAAGATATTTTTATACGAACACTTTTGCTTATTTCAAGTTTGAGTTTTTTTACAGCGGCATCAGCAAGGATAAGCGATAATATTTTAGCCATCAATACTTTGCTATTTCAGTTTTTCTTGTTCTTCTCTTATTTTATTGATGGTTTTGCAAATGCTGCTGAAGCTCTTGTTGGGAAATATATTGGTATTGGAAAGAAAAAGGAAATTAAAACTGTAATTCATCAATTGCTTCGCTGGGGATTTTTTATCAGCATTCCGTTTTCTATCGCCTTCTTCCTTTTTGGCTCGAGTTTAATGTTTATCCTAACAGACATTCCACATCTTATTGAACAATCAAAACCCTACTTTATTTGGGTTGGGCTAATCCCAATATTCAGTTTTGCAGCTTTTATTTACGATGGAATTTATGTGGGAGCTACTCAAGCTAAAGCGATGCGCAACTCCATGTTTATCGCAAGTTTATTGGTTTATATTCCTTTGTATTATCTACTCCGGATACCTTTTGGAAATCACGGTTTGTGGGCTGCATTTTTAGCCTTTTTAGCCGTGAGAGGAATATTGCTTTTTGTGTGGACAAAGAAATATATTTATAGATAATGGTGGGAGATATGTTTTGGCACCGTACTCAACCCTGAGCAAAGCATAAAAAATCTTTATTATTAAAAAAATATTGTGCTAAATCCCTTCTTCAATTTTAATCAAAAACCCTCGGCTTAAAACCGAGGCAATTCAAAATAGCCCGTAGGGCTTCGAGATTAATAAAAAAGTAAGGCTTAAAAGAGTTTCTTTGTCCGAGGACATTAACCTAAATGCAAAAAAACAGCGAAGAATCTTAATCTCCATACGTAGAATATTTTTTTTGGCAAAGAAAGATTTTATTGAAATCAATGTCTACGGACAATGGAGATCTCTCCTGCACTACGTTTCGTCGAGATGAGAGAATGGCAACCCTATATCGAACTTAGAGAGATATCTCATTCTGGTGAAACACATTTGCCTTCGTTGATGAGAAACAGATTTCTCATTTCGTTTTACTCCATTCGAAATGAAGGATGGTGTCTCCGTCGGAATGAGAGAAAAACCCATTCCAACTGCATTCCCTTATTCCGAACAAAGTGAGGAATCTTTATCTATTTGATAATCGTTCCAATATGATCGCCCTGAACTACTTTTAATAGATTTCCAGGTGTATTCATATCAAAAACATAAACAGGTAGTGCATTTTCTTTGCAGAGTGTAAAAGCCGTTAAATCCATAATCTTCAAACCTTTTTCATAAGCTTCATCAAAACTCAATTCGCTGAATTTAGTAGCTTCTGGATCTTTTTCGGGGTCGGCTGAATAGACACCATCCACACGTGTTCCTTTTAAGAAAACATCGGCTTGGATTTCTACGCCACGTAGAGCAGAAGCAGAATCCGTTGTAAAGAAAGGATTACCTGTTCCACCAGCAATAATTACTACTTTACCTTGCTTTAAATAATCAACTGCAATTTTCCGACTCATCGGCTCTGCCATAGGTTTTAAAGTTAGACTGGAAAGCAATTTTACATCCAATCCTATTTTTTCAAGCTCGCCTTGAAGTGCTAAAGAATTAATAGCTGTAGCCAACATGCCCATATAATCGCCTTGAACACGATCCATACCTTTTCCTGCACCTTGTAATCCACGGTAAATATTACCTCCGCCAATAACGATACCGACTTCAACGCCTTCGTTAACAACATCTTTAATCTGAGAAGCATAGCTTGTCAATTGCTCCGGGTCGATGCCAAATTGCTGATTTCCCATTAATGCTTCGCCACTTAATTTTAGTAATATACGCTTGAATTTCATGCTCATTATTATTTTAGCTGGTTCATTTGATAAACAAAGATAGCAATTCAGCTTAGATAGTTTAAACTGCGGCTAAACATTTTGAAAGCATTTTTGGGTTTTTCCATATCTATTATCCAATGTTTTCTTTCAATTTGCAAACAATCTTTTGGACTGATTTTATATTTTATCTCTATTAAAGCGTATTCTTGAAATGCTAAACGAATGGCTCCGGCAAAGATTTGTAATATATTGACAAAATCTCTCTTTGCTTGAGACTTAGTGTCAAGATTTTCAACTTTTTTTATAATTGAATCCATAATACTCTCAAAGAAAAGTTCAATTTCTTTTATGGTTTTTGAGGTGTTAGGTAAAGTAAAAATACCCTGAGCTCTGTCGTCATACAAATCAAAAACATCATCCATAAACTGCCCAAAAGCACCCAACTCAAAAGCTAAACCCTTTTCCTGATCAGACAAATCATGACTTAAAAGCAAAGCATACATCAAACCCGAATATCCACCTTTTTGCCGAGATATATCCCACAAATGCTCTGCTTCTGATTCAAAGCGCTGTTGCTTTTTTGCTTTTGCTTGCGCATTGAACAGCTGATTGGCAGCATTTAAAAATTCAGTTTTATTATTTACATCTGCTAAAATATTTTGAAGAAAAAGGGCTGCTAATTTTTGCTCTTCTGTTTCAGGCTTTTCGTTTTCAACATTATTCAAAAGCTTATTTATTTTGTTTAGCTCGTCCTTGTCTTTATCAAAAAAATCATCGAAAATAGGTGCGCAAGCACTTAGATTTGCAAATCGTTTTCGCTCAGTATTGTCCATTTTAGATCTGCGCAAAACACAAAGTAACTCACCAAAAAAATGATTGGCATGCATATATTGTTTGGTGCGGTTATAATATTTAGAACCGTAAAAATATTCTTGTTCCAAACTGTTTGGAAAATTAAGATCGCTCAGAAAATGCTGTTTTAAATATTTGCGTAAACGCCAATAAATGCCAATAGCTTGGGCATAATACGAAATACCTAATTTTAATTGCTTTGGGCTCAACAGCGTTTCCCTTTCGTCAATGATTTAATTATCGACAGCCTCTTTTACTTTCCGTACGACATCAATAATAGTTCCGTCAACCCATTTAATTGCCGCAATAATTTCATCGGTAAACTCAGGTTTTTCCGGCTTTCCGCAAATAGCCTCCGCCTCTGCTTTTAGCTCTTCAATGGTTTTAATTGGTAAGTTGGAATCTTTTAATTTTTCTATCAAATCTGTTCTGCGCGGATTAATAGCGATTCCTCTTTCTGTAGCAATAACATCTATCAGCTCTCCGGGACCACAAATAGTAGTCACTTCATCCACAATTACAGGAATACGATCACGGAAAAGAGGAATAGGCAAAATAGTACATTTTGAGAAAAGACAGTTTTGCCAACCACCAATACCATGCAATAAAGCACCATCGGAATGAGTAACCACATTAGCATTAAAATTTACATCCACTTCGGTAGCACCAAGAATTACCACATCTACCATGCTTGCAAAATTCCCTTTACTGTGGTAATTATATGATGTAAATGGACTTGTGGCCAAATGGCTTTCATTTTCGCGCATAGAACGAACACCTTCCAAATCAAAAGTCTGTCCATCAAGGATATAATCTACCAAACCTTCTTCAAGCATTTTTACAGGATATTGATTACTTCCGGCACGAATAAAACGTGCTTTCCATCCTCTTTCTTTCAGTATCTCAGCAAAATAAATTCCAATGCTTAAGGCTGTTCCTCCTGCTCCTGCTTGATATGAAAATCCATCTTGAACAATGCCTGCTTCTTCGCAAAACTGTGCTGTCATTTCAGCAATTAAAAGTCGGTCAGGACTTTTAGTAATTTGTGTTGTTCCTGAAATAATTTTTTCAGGATCACCTACTTTACCAACCAAAACAGTATAATCCACATAATTTCCATGAATTTGGAAGGGGACACAAGGAAAAGGAACCAAATTATCGGTTACCACGATCACTTTATCAGCATATTGAGAATCGCCCAAAGCAAAACCCAATAAACCGCAAGCAGCAGGACCATTAACACCATTGGCATTGCCAAAAGCATCTGCTGAAGGTGCAGCAATTACAGCAATATCTATTTGAACTTCACCATCTTGGATAGCTTGGTAACGACCGCCATGCGATCGCAAAATGCCTATGCCTTCCATTTTTCCTTCGGAGCAAAATTTACCTAATGCTCCATTCATACTTCCTTCAATTCGTTGAATAGTTCCATCTTCCAAATAGGGAATTAGATGTTCGTGACAAGGAAAAGAAGCTGAAGGAAACCATCGCAAACCTTTAATGCCTAATTCATGAGCAATATCAAAAATCTGATTTGCTATCAAATCGCCGTTTCTGAAATGGTGATGAGTAGAGATTGTCATCCCATCTTTTAATCCGGCTTTAATTAAGGCTTCTTTTAGGTTTGGCAGTAACTTATTTCCGTCTTCAGGATAATCAGCACACGTTGGAATACGAGGAGCATGTTTCCTACCTTTGGGGCGAAATTTCCCGACTCCTTGAAAAGCGGTATGCTCTTCACCATTTATAATCTCCGGGACTATTCGTCCTACGGCATTTTTTATCAATTGATCGTATTTTTTCATCTTCTATAAATTATAAATCGAGGAGTCTATTAAGCATTGTCATCTTTCAAGAATTATTTATCAAAATCTGTTAGCCAGTCTTTCTTTAATTTTCCCATATCCACGGCAAGCTGAATAACTTTTTCAGCACGTTTCACTACCGGAGCATCTATCATCTTTGTTCCCAAAGAAACAACACCAAGTCCTTTTGCTTTGGCATCGAGAAAAGCTAAATAAATTTTCATTGCTTTTTCAATTTCTACAGTATCAGGTGCGAAATTTTCGTGGATAACGCGAATCTGACGAGGATGAATACATCCCATACCGTTAAAGCCTAAACTTTTTGAAATTTGTACGTTTTTCTTTAATCCTTCCATATCAGACACATCTGAAAATACCGAGTCGATAGCCTGAATTCCGGCTGCAACAGCGGCATTAACTAAAGTGGTGCGTGCAAAAAAGGATTCTGTTCCTTCAGCCGTACGACGAACACCAAGATCAGCCGTATAATCTTCTAAACCGATAGCCAAAGAAGAAACTTTATCGCTTGCCGAAGCAATAGCATAAGCGTGCATTACGCCTTTTGCACTTTCAATAATTGGCATTAGCCAAACTGGGTTTTTTAAATTGTGTTTAATTTGAAGCTGTTTAATTTTTTCGTCAACAGCAAGCAATTGTTCTGGTGTTTCCACTTTTGGAACTAAAATCAGGTTTGCTCCATGTGGAATTATAAAATCTAAATCTTCAATTCCTCTCTCCCCCTGGTTGATTCGTACCATACGCTCAGCACCGTAAAAATTCAAAGATCGTAAGGCGTTGCGTACTAAAAAACGAGCTTCGTGTTTTTTATCAGGAGCTACAGCATCTTCCAAATCCAAAATTAAACCATCGGGAGAATGAATTCCCGCATTAAGCATCAAACTTGGCGAATTTCCCGGCAAATAAAGTCGAGAAAAACGATGTTGCTCTTTTAGGCTTGCCTGTTTATTTTCGTCTAATATCTCGAGCAAGAATTCTTTTTCAGAATCGAGCAATTGCTTAATTGCAGCTTCAATACGAGCTGCAATTACAAAGGGTAGGGCACCGCTATCAACAAATTGAATACGAGCGTGTTCGATTTCAAAAAAGGCTAAGATATCAAGAATTAATTGACGGTTGGCTTTCCCGTACATAATCTCAACTTTAGAGTTCATTTCGAGCTGAATGCCTCCCGAAGTTTTAATTTCCAATTCGATAAAACAGTCGGATCGAATTTTCTTTCCTTTGTTACCTGCTTGAGCTATTTGCATATTTTTATATTCTATATTTTTTTTAAAAACGTTGTAATTAAAACCGCATTTCGAGCAGAGTTCTTAAACGATCCGGTGTTAATGCTTTTCGCTCTCCCAAATTTATCTTTTTTTGCTTATTAAGTTTTTGAATTACGGTTTCTATTTCGCTTTTAGGAATATTGTATTCACTCAATCGTGTTTTAGCCCCTAAAAGTTTAAAAAATTCTTCTGTTTTGATTATTGCTTTATCTATTAGTATTTCTTCGTCTTCCTCATCAATATTCCAAACATTTTTAGCGAAGCGAATTAATTTTTCATGTTTTTCTTTACGCATAACTTCCATTGTTCCTGCTAATAAAATAGCTAAAGATTGTGCGTGATCCAAGCCGTAAAGAGCTGTAAGTTCGTGTCCAATGGTATGTGTTGCCCAATCGGTTGGAACACCCAAAGCCAACTGACCATTTAAAGCCATGGTAATAGCCCACATACTATTTGCAGCAACATCATAATCAAAATCTTTTAATACATAGTCAGGTCCGTATTCTATTAGGCTAAGCATAACCCCTTCTGCCCAACGATCTTGAATTTCCGCTTTATTTGGAAACGTAAGATATTGTTCAATTACATGAATAAAAGCATCTATAATGCCATTTGCTAATTGAGTTTTAGGTAAAGTTTTTAAAACGCAAGGATCTAAGATGGAAAATTTAGGATAGACTTTTTCGCTATGAAAGGGAAGCTTTTCATTTGTTTCGTCATTGCTTACTACACAAAAAGAATTCATTTCGGAGCCTGTTGCAGCGAGCGTTAATATAACACCTAACGGCATAGCAGATTTAACAGGGGCTCCTTTTTGACAAATTGCCCAAGGATCACCATCTTTAAAATGAGCGGCTGCTGCCAAAAATTTAGTGCCGTCGATTACAGAGCCTCCGCCAACAGCTAAAAGGAAATCAATTTTTTCTTTTTCAACTATTTTTAGGGCATTCATCATAGTGTGATAACGCGGATTGGGCTCTATACCACCAAATTCAAAAATGGTAAATTCTGACAATGCTTTTTTTACTTGTTCATAAATGCCATTTTTAAAAATACTTCCGCTACCATAAGTCATTAAAATTCGGCTATTCTTTGGAATTTCTCTTGCTACAGAAGAAATTGTTTCTTTTCCGAAAATGATTTTAACAGGATTTTGATATTCGAAATTGTACATTTATTTTTTTATTCAAATTTACTAAATTTTGGTGCATCACAAAGTCTTAATAAAACTAATTAGGCAGTCTGTTTTCTTTATTAAAAGTTGTTTTGTCTATAAAAAATATAACTTTGTAGCATTCAACAAATTCTTATGAAAAGTATTGAATTTAAAGGCAAGGTCTATACCGTATTATTTCTTCGACTGCTAATAGTTTTAGTCTTGCTAAGCATATCTCGTATGCTTCTATACTTTTTTAATGTGAATTATTTTGGCGAGCTTTCTGCTAACGACTTATTTTCAATCTATTTTTTAGGACTTCGTTTTGACATTGCGGCTCTGATGATGTTGAATTTTCCATTAATACTGCTTAGTACTTTGCCGTTTAATTATAAATATAGTAGAAAAGTAATAAATGCAGTTTTGTATATCACATTACTATTCAATAGTTTGGCCATCTTTTCCAATTTAATAGATGTTATATATTTTAGATTTACATTAAAAAGGAGCACTTTCGATATTTTTAATTTTTTGGATGCTAATGTTGGATTGTTTGATATTTTTAAATCCTTAGTTTTAGATTATTGGTATATTATATTGCTTGCTGTAGCAATGATACTATTGATGGTTTATGCTTTGTTAAGGATTAAAGAAAGGATTATTATTCCAAAGCAATCTCTTGCTCAAACCATATACAAAAGTTTTCTTTTTCTTTTAATTTTAGGTTTAAGCATTTTAGGAATGCGAGGAGGAACTCAACTTAAGCCTCTTAATTTGATTGATGCCGAGAGAATGGTAAATTCTAGACAAGTTCCATTAATAATAAATACTCCGTTTAGTTTAATTGTAACTCGTGGACAACAAAAGCTTGAACTTAAATCGTGGTTTAAGCAAGACGAAGTAAAACAGTATTTTAATCCTATTCATTTTTATAGCCATCCGGATTTATTAGCTGATAATAGAAATGTTGTAGTGCTTATTTTGGAGAGTTTCTCTGCTAAGAAAGTCGGGTATTTTAGTCCTTCACAAAAGAGTTTGACTCCCTTTCTCGATAGCCTTCTTAATAAATCGCTTACTTTTAAAGGTATTGCAAACGGTAAAAAAAGTATAGAAGGAATTCCTGCTATACTTTCTGGTATTCCTACATTGATGCGTCAACCATTTTTAACTTCTCTTTATGCTAATAATCAATTTTATAGTTTGGCTTCCATATTAGGTGATAAAGGTTATACTTCTGCTTTTTTTCATGGCGGAAAAAATGGGACTATGAATTTTGACAGCTATGCTACTAAAGCAGGGTTTAAATACTATTTTGGTTTGAACGAATATGAAAATAAAGACGATTACGATGGTAGTTGGGGTATTTGGGATCACAAATTCTATCCTTTCTTTAAATCTAAGTTGGATACTTTTAACGAACCGTTTATTGCTGCTTTCTTTAGCTTGTCGTCGCATCATCCCTACGCTATTCCTAAACAATATCAATCAAGATTTTCAGATTATAAACCTTTGGATAATAGTATAGCATATTCTGATTTTGCCTTATCAAAATTCTTCCAATCGGCTAAAAAGGAAAAGTGGTTTAATAATACTCTTTTTGTTATAACTGCTGACCATACAGCAGAACTTCCAAACACAAGAGATTCAAGTAATTTGGTTCATTTTGAAATACCAATTGCTTTTTATGCTCCAAATGATACGGTTTTAGTTAAAAAAGCACATAGGCAAATTATGCAGCAAAGTGATATTTTGCCAAGTGTTTTAGATTATCTCAATCTCCCCGATACATTTGTAGCTTTTGGGAATTCTATATTTGATACAACAGCTCCTGACTTTATGATTTATTATTTGAATGATATTTATTTTGGAGTTACACCCAATTTTACTTTTGAATTTAATGGTAAAGAATTTTCTTTTTCTGATGGTGACTCTTCAAATAAACGCAATACAGAAAATCAAGCTAAAGCCATTATTCAAAATTATTCCGATTTTATGATACATAATAAATTAGGTTTTAATAAGTAATGAAGAAAAAGATTAGAATAATCATCAATCCAATTAGCGGCACTAATAAGCAAATTAAAGCTGAAAAAGCTATAGAGGCGAATCTTAATACCGAAATGTTTGATAGTGAGATTGTTTACTCTAATAAAAAAGGACATTTAACCACACTTGCAAAAGAAGCTGCTGAGAAAAATTATGATGCTGTAATTGTAGTTGGAGGAGATGGTTCTATAAACGAGGCCGCTCAAGGGTTGATAGGCAGTAAAACATCACTTGGCATAATTCCTATTGGCTCAGGAAATGGTTTTGCCAGACATTTGAATATCCCTATGTCGTTACCTAATGCTGTTGAACGCATTAATCAATTTAGAATAAAGAGCGTTGATACTGTTAAAGTGAACGAACAGTCGTTTGTTAGTATTTCCGGTTTGGGTTTTGATGCCCACATTGCCGAAAAATTTAGTCTTGCAAAAGGCAGAGGATTATGGAACTATACAAAAATAAGTATCCGTGAATTTTTCAGCTATTCAGAAAAAGAATATACTATAAGTCTAGACGAAACTACTTTTGAGAAAAAAGCCTTTATGATTGTATTTGCCAATACCAATCAGTTTGGAAATAATTTTGTAATTGCTCCACAAGCTAAAATTGATGATGGACAACTTGATGTGTGTTTTGTCAGTAAACCCAAGCTTTTGCAAATACCATATGTGCTCCTCAAAATATTAAAGAAGGAAATAGATCAAACAAAATTTGTTCAGATAAAGAAAGCCAAAAAAATTAAAATAGAATTAAATGATAAAGTGTTTATGAATATTGATGGGGAAGCTATTCAGCAAAGCAAAACAATTAATATCGCCATAAATCCATTATCTTTATCGGTAATATATTAAGCCCAAAACCATATGTCGAAAAAGAAGAAAAAGAAGAAAATAGTAGGTGATGTGATGTATTCTACTAATCCTGATTTTGAATATGAAATGGAAGAAGATGTAGAAACTTTATTGCCTTCGGAACAAGATCTTAGAGTTTGGCTCGATCGTAAACACAGAGGTGGCAAACAAGCAACTTTAGTAAAAGGTTTTATAGGAAATAATGATGATTTAAAAGATTTGGGAAAGATTTTAAAAACAAAATGTGGTGTTGGTGGCTCATCAAAAGATGGTGAAATAATTATTCAGGGAGATCACAGAGATAAGGTGGTAGATATTTTAAAGAATCTTGGATATAAAGTTAAAAAAGCGGGAGCATAAAAAAAGCCTGAAAATCAGGCTTATATTTTAATATTCATCCTCGTTAAAGAAAAAATCTTCTTTAGTCGGATAATCAGGCCATATATCTTCTATACGATCGTATGCTTCTCCCTCATCTTCTATTTCTGCCAAATTCTCGGCTACTTCTGCAGGTGCTCCGGAACGAATACAAAAATCAATTAATTCTTCTTTAGTAGCTGGCCAAGGCGCATCTTCTAACTTTGAGGCTAATTCTAAGGTCCAATACATAGTTATGTTGTTTTGTAATTTTTGCAAAAATAAATTTTTTTTAGAGAAAAACAAGCGTGTTAATAAAAAAGTATTTTTAAACCATAGTACCTTGTCAATAAAGAAGATATACAGGCGGTTTAAATAATCTGTAAAATAAAAGGGTTAAACATTAAGCTTGAATAATCTTTTTTATGTTTAAACTGTACTTAAAAACTGTTTTATCATCAAGATATGGGTTAAAATCATGTGTTTTTAGTCCAACTCTTTTTTAGCTTCAGCAATATTTAAAAGTAAATATCCGATAACAATTATTTTCAGTTTACTCTGTGTTTTTGTTCGAGTCGAGAGCAAACTTCTTGAAATTTTCAGGTATTTGATTATAACTAGATGTAATAGCAGGAATAATAGATGTTTGTCCTTGCTCCTCAATAATTTTCATTCCTTTATCAGTATCAAAGAAAAAATCTAAGAATGCTGTTGCTGCTTCTGCATTAGGAGCATTTTTTAGTTGTGTGATGCTATAAACCATCGGACTCCCAATTAAACTTATATATTCTCCCGGTTTTTTTCCTGCAATATTAACTTTTGCGTTGGTATACCAATCGGATAAATCAGAATTAGAAAGATTTATTGAGTCGTTTAAAGTGATATAGTTCAAATGATGTTGAGTGGCTACCGATTTATAGATGAAAATATAATCAATGGCATTAGCTTCGAGTAATCCTAATAAATCCACTTCTTTTGGACGAATGTAATTTTGATCTTTATCTAATATTTTTAGTATTTCGGGATTCCCCTCTTGTAAAGCTGTAAGTTGAGTAGTCATTACAGAGCGATAGCCGCAGGGATCGGAATTGGGATCGGATCGACCGTAAATCACCTCGGGTTTAGCTAAGATTTCGTACCAGTTTTTGTTTGTAATTTCATTTGCCAATTTCGATTTATCCGTAAAGGCTATTGCCATCTCATTTGCTGCAAAGGAAATATTCCAACCTGCATAATTAGGAATTAAGAATCTGTCAATGACCTGATAATCAGCCGATGCCATAATATCACAATCTTTATTTAAATCGGTAATTTTTCTTGCGCAAGCAACACTTCCTGCAGCTTCTAATAATACATCTACATTTGGATTTTCTTTCTCAAATTCTTTGGCAATCAAACGGAATGGAACAGATAAAGAGCCTGCATGGAAGACAATTAAATTGCCTTGTAAGCCTTCGGGTTTAGATTTCTTATTAGTGTTTTGGCAAGATTGAAATCCAATGGCAAAAGTCATTATCCATAGTAAGAATATTCTTTTTTTCATAGCTTATTTTCGTTATGCAAATTTAAACATATCGAATAGAAAAAACAATAAATACAGTAGAATATTAATAAGAAAGCAATGTAAAATGATAGTAGTAATTAGCTATATAAACTCCAACCTCAGAAGTAATGAGTATAAGCTAAATTTTGGCTTAACTCACTATGAACAGGCTTGGTTTAATTAAATGATTTTGAATCAAGCTTAAAAGTATCACCAATTAGTTTTCACGTAAAATAACGTTATCGTATTCAATTTCAAAGGCCATTTTATGCTTAGCTTCTTCTTGAGCTAGTCCGATAAAAAGATCTTTAAATTGCTTATCATCTGTTTTTGACGATAGTTTCATATACAAACGATAAGCTGCTTTTTCTCTTTTCATAGCAAGAATTAATGCATCCTGATAAGACATGTTTTCAGAAACAGCTTGACGAACAACATAGTCAGCAACTTTCATATCTAAAATTGATTGTTCTTCTAATTGAAAAACGCCTTCTTTTTTGATAGAAATCAATTTTTCTTTGTGTCCAATTTCTTCATTAGCATACAAAGTAAAAGTTTCGCGAATACTTTTATCTCGAGTTATATCGGCAAGTTTAAAGTAAAAATCAGCAGCGTTTTGCTCGTTTTCTATAGCGAAGTCTAAAATCTCGTCTACTGTTTGAAAATTTTTCATAATCAGGATAGTTTTGAAGCTATAAAGATAGGTATTTTCGCCTTTCACCAGCCACCATTTCTCGAAAAAGCATTAGCTTTGTCAAAAAATAAATCATGTCAAAAATTCGCTTGGCAATAAATGGTTTTGGTCGTATTGGTCGAGCTACATTTAGGAATTTAATCCATAATAAAAATATTGAGGTCGTTGCTATCAACGATTTAACCGACACGCTAACTTTAGCACATTTGTTAAAATATGACACTGTTCATCGTTTACTTAAAGCCGATATTAGTTTTGATGAAAGCCATTTGGTGGTAAACAATCATAAAACACTTGTTTTGAAGGAGAAAAATCCCGAAGAACTACCGTGGAAGAATTTAGATATTGATGTCGTGATAGAATCTACCGGTTTGTTTGCAACAAAAGCAGGAGCCGTGAAACATTTGGCAGCGGGAGCGAAAAAAGTTATTTTGTCGGCACCGGCGAAAGGTGATGGGAGTGAAGAGATTCCTTTTGTCGTTTTAGGTGTTAACACCGAAGTGATAGCAAAAGCAGATCGAATTATTTCAAATGCTAGCTGTACAACAAATAATATTGCTCCTTTAATAAAAATTTTGGATGAGAGATGGGGTATTGAAAAAGCCTTTATTACTACTATTCATAGTTATACTAAAGACCAAAATATTTTAGATGGTCCGCATACCGATTTACGCCGTGGACGAACAGCTGCCGAAAATATTGTACCCACTACAACGGGTGCGGCAAAGGCAGTTACTAGGATATTTCCTCATTTAGCTAAAAATATTGGCGGTGCCGGTATTCGTGTTCCTGTTCCCGACGGGTCGCTTACCGATTTAACTGGAACCTTGCGAAAACCTGCTTGCGCTGAAGAGATTAATGCAGCTTTTAAGGCGGCATCAGAAAATGAACTAAAAGGAATTTTGGAATACACCGAAGATCCCATTGTTTCGCGCGATGTGATTGGAAATACACATTCGGCTGTTTTTGATTCTAAACTGACTGCCGTTTTAGGTGATAAAAACAAATTGGTAAAAGTAATAGCTTGGTACGATAACGAAATGGGTTATTCCAGTCGCTTGGTAGAATTGGTAGAGTTATTTGCGTAATACTTGAATGTTGATCAATACACTATTCTTTTCTCTGTGATATTTTTCTTTTGTGGTGAAAAGTTTACCACGGAGACACTAAGACACTAAGTTTAAAAAAAAACATTTCTCTAATATTTTTTCTTTGTGATTTTGTGCTTTTGTGGTGAAAAGTTTACCACGGAGACACTAAGATACCAAGTTTAAAAAAAAATATTTCTCTGATATTTTTTCTCTGTGCCTCTGTGCCTTTGTGGTGAAAAGTTTACTACTGAGACACTAAGACACTAAGTCTGAAAAATATTTCTCTGATATAAGAACCTACAACGATTAGATAGATTACTCTAAATGTTTGGTGGAATTATTTGTTTGATAAAAAAGTGGATTTGGAATTAGCTGATAAAGCTCATTAAGTTTTTCTTTCCTCATTTTATCATTTAAGAATCTGGCATCTCTATAAATCATTTCTTTGAGAGGAATATCTCTTTTATGTGCTTTTTCTTTAACCTTATTAAGCCAGCTTTTAGTGTTTTTTATACGTTTGCTGTATACCGAAATAGCCTCTTCTTGATTACGGTATAAGCTATCTATTTGTAAACATAAACTATCTGCTTTTGTTTCGGGGTAGCCTTTTTCTTTGAGCTGAGACAAAAAATACAGAAAGTTAAGATCTACAAAATTCCAGTACAGTTTTTTATTTTCTTTATCATAATTAAAAATTAAAACTTTGTCTTTTGGTGGATTAGGATGCTTATCAGGGTTTTTCAAAAACATAGTATTATTAATCCCCGAAGCTAAAAACTGTATGCCATCAACAGATTTAAAACTATAGTTTTTACTCCATTTTCCAATATCGCCGGCTATCCAAATAACATCAATATTCTTCTTCTGTATTTTGATCAGATTGGGATAAATATCAGTTATAAAACTTATTGAACTGTCGGTACTAAAACTATAAGGTTTAGAAACATTAGCAAATGTTCGGCTGGTACTATCTAAATCTTTCCATACCACATTATGACTTAAAACAATAAGATGTGATGATTTTGTTATGGTATCGCTGAGGTTTGAAATCAGTTGAAGCTGATTTTTGTATTCATCTTCTTTTTGCTCTGTACTTAAATTGCTGTGCTCAAAATTTGTATTTAAAACTAAGAAAGTTAGTCCGTTTATTGATTTTGCATAATACGATTTTCGTTTGGTATATTTTTCAATTAAGGCAAGATTTCCATTACGCAAATCGTGATTTCCTATTGCCCATAATACTTTAGGATTTGAAATGTTGAATATAGAGTCGATATGAAGCAGGCTTGTATCACTACGTGAAGATTCGGAACAAATATCTCCGCCGAGCAAAACCATTTCGTAATCTTTTAAGTCGAGGCTTTGTATTCTGAAATCAATTCTATCATTAGAATACCAATGATAAGTGTGTCCTAAAAAAATATAGCGTCCGCTTTCAGGAGAGATTGATTTATGCTTTTCGGTATTCATTTGGCAAGACCAAATACTAAAAAGCATGATTACAAAAATTAATGCTTGTTTTCCCCTCATAATATTAAAGTATTAATTTCAATTGTTCTGCTAACCGAAATGATTTTCGATGATAAGGAGTAATACCACGTAAACGGATAGCTTCTCTATGTTTTTTTGTTGGATAGCCTTTGTTATTTTGCCAATCGTAGTCGGGAAATTCTTCATGAAGTTTTTCCATATATTCATCGCGATGGGTTTTAGCTAATATTGATGCCGCTGCAATAGCCATGTATTTTCCATCGCCTTTAATAACAGTATGATATTCAATATTTTCAAATGGTTTAAATCTATTGCCATCGATAAGTAAACGTTGTGGCCGGATATTTAGTTTTTTTACGGCTTTGTGCATGCTGAAAATGCTGGCATTAAGAATATTTATTTCGTCAATCTCTTCGGGTGTCATACTATCTACTGCCCAAGCCAACGCCTTTTCTTCTATCAATTTGCGCAAAATATCTCGATTTTTCTTATTGAGTTTTTTAGAGTCGTTTAAAATCTCATTTTTGAAATTGAAAGGTAAAATAACTGCTGCTGCAAATACAGGACCGGCTAAGCAGCCACGTCCGGCTTCGTCGCAACCGGCTTCTATTTTTTTATCATTAATAAATCTTAGTTTAAGCATTCCAAAGGATTTGGTAATTCTGAAATAGAATAAGGATAAAAATAATACTTATGAAGATATCAGCCCAAAGCTGTCTTTTTACCACATTAAAATAATGTCCTAATATTGCTGCAAAAGGAATAAATACTATTTCGTGCGAAAGTGTATCAGATGTAAAAAAAGAAATAAGAATACTAAATCCTAAAAACCAGTATATAAGACTTGTTTTTTTACGTATGCTTATTACCTGATTTCCAATACGCGGAAAAATATAACTACTTGCTAAAAAAAGTAAAGCTGCAAAGCCTGTAAGTTCAATGATTTCCACTCCGGTAGGTATTCTTGGAAATTCTATAAGCTTACTCAATAAGCTTTCCATTTGTTCCATAAAAAGCAAACTATTATCTAACCAAAAATAGGCTATAGCAATAAAAAAGTAAGGGGTTAGTAAACCGACTAGGCTAATGGGAATACTCCGCCAATTAAATGATTGAAAAAGTATCAGGCTTATCCAGATAATGGGAAAAAGTAGAATTACTGATGGAATAAACAAGCTTGCTAAAGAAAATAATATTGATGTGGAAAGCAAGAGATTATAAGCTCGAATAGATTTAAAATTCTCAAGTAGTTTTTTAAGTCCAAGAGACAAAAGAAGCAAGGCTATTAGAGTGGGATTAAATCCAAGATGTTCGGGAGTACGACTTAAAAAAAGTACAAATAAGAATCCCGATAAGAAATTATTACTATATGTAAGTTGATGATTTGAAAATATATTGGATAGCATAAAAGCCTCAAAAAGCAAAAGTAAAAATCCTAAAAATACAGCCGGTATAGAATTACTTAATAAGGTCTGTGAAAAAAAGAAATTGGTAAATGGATTTGATGTAGATATAATTACTGTTGGCGGCTTAATAAAAGCAGGAAACCAAATGATAAGTGATAATATAATCAGCGAAGCGATTTGGATAAAATAAGACTGTTTAAAAAGCTTTAGTATCATAAGTTTTATAAATCAAAGCCGAGGTCGTAGCGTAAATACTTTCCCTCAAATTGTATTTTTTCCGATTCTTGGTATGCTTTATCTAAAGCTTCTTTTTGAGTATTTCCAAAAGCGGTAACAGCCATAACACGACCTCCATTGGTTAAGATTTCCCCCTTGTCGTTTTGTTTAGTTCCGGCATGAAAAACCAAACAATCTTTAACCAAATCAAGTCCGCTAATTACTTTGCCTTTTTCATAATTTTCAGGATAACCACCTGAAACCAGCATAACCGAAGCCGTAGTTTTTTCGGAGAATTTTATCTCCTTTTCTGACAGGCGTTTTTCGGAGGCAGCTATAAATAAATCAAGTAAATCGTTTTCTAATCGTGGGATAACAGATTCTGTTTCAGGGTCGCCCATACGAACATTGTATTCGATAAGGTAAGGATTCCCTTTTACTTTTATCAATCCAAAGAAAATAAATCCGCTATAGTCTATTTTTTCATTTTTTAATCCATTGATAGTAGGCTCAATAATTCGACTTTTTACTTTTTTCATAAATTCGGTATCAGCAAAGCTAACGGGAGATATTGATCCCATTCCACCGGTATTTAATCCTGTATCTCCTTCGCCAATTCGTTTGTAGTCTTTAGCTTCGGGGAGCAGTTTGTAATTTTCTCCATCGGTTAAAACAAATACTGAACATTCAATACCACTCAGAAATTCTTCTATCAAAACTGTTTTACTGGCAGTTCCAAACTTTTCATCCCGGAGCATAGCTTTAAATTCAGCAATAGCTTCGTTTAAGTCATTTAAAATAAGGACTCCTTTTCCGGCTGCTAATCCGTCGGCTTTAAGTACATATGGAGATTTTATATCTTCTAAAAACCGAAAGCCATGTTCAATAGTTTCAAGTGTAAAACTTTTATAATTGGCTGTCGGGATTCCATATTTCAACATAAACTCTTTAGAAAAATCTTTACTTCCTTCTAATAATGCTGCTTGTTTTTTTGGTCCAATTACTGCAATATGACTAGTTTGAGAATCGGTAAGGATTTGATCGTGAAGCCCTTTAACAAGAGGGTCTTCGGGGCCTATTACTAGCATATTTATATTTTCCTTAAGGAGAAAATTTTTAAGTTCATCGAAATTTTCCCAGTCAATTGAAATATTTGTTCCGTGAGTAGCCGTTCCCGCATTTCCGGGACTAATAAATAGCTTCTTTAGTTTAGGGCTTTTTGCTAATTTCCAAGCTAGTGTGTGTTCACGACCTCCTGAACCGATTAATAATACATTCATTATTTTTTATCATTAATTAGATTACAAATTACGATTTTTGTTCTTCTTGTTGACGGGAAATAATCCTTCAATATCTTCCCAAAGTTTTTCAGCCGTTTTATTCCAGCTGAATTTCATTTTTTGTTTATTTCCTTTTTCTATGAGTTTTTTTCTAAGAGCCTCGTCTTCTATTTCATGTAAGGCTTGCTGAATCTTCTCTATAGAGTGTGGGTTAATTAAAAGTGCAGCATCACCGGCTATTTCGGGCATAGAGCTAATATTGGATGTGATTACCGGTGTTTCACAGGCAAAAGCTTCAACAATAGGAATACCAAAACCTTCGAAAAAAGATACAAAAGTTAAGGCTTTTGCCGCTGCGAGTACGGCATGTAACTCATCAGCAAACAGATGACCGTGAAAATGAACATTATCGCGATAGCTCATTTCATTATAGGTTTTAAATATTTTGTTGGCTTTAAAAAGCTTTGAGCCGATGACTAATAATCTGGTGTTTGTTTGGTCGGTTTTTTTATATTCATCAAAAGCCTTTAAAAGATTGCAAAGATTTTTACGTGGGTGTAAGCTACCAACAAAAATAAAATAGGGATTTCCTTCGGCATATTTTTTTCGAACGGCTGCTTTTTCTATTTCAGAAATAGGCCCAAAAGATTCGTTTATGCCATTATAAACTACGCTTATTTTTGATGGAACAATATTATAAGTTTTAATAATATCGTTTTTTGAATATTTAGAAACGGTAGCGATTTTAGAAGCTATTAATGCATATTTTGGAAAATAATGTTTGTAATATTTAGCGGCAAAGAAAGGAATGCCTTTTGTTTGATGTTCAAAATTAATATCGTGAATAACAGCTAAAGACGGCACCTTTGATTTTAAAGGTAAAAAACCATCGGGCGAAACAAATACATCAATATCATATTTTTTTAAAAGCTGTGGAATACGCAAATGAAACCAAATATAAAATAAAAACGGATGTCTTGCTTGCGGACTTAAAATCAGCGGTTTAACATTAGAGGAAAAGATAAATTCTTTTTGAAAAGGGCGATCGAAAATAAAATAAAAGGTGTGTTCAGGATGTGCTTGTGTAATCCGTTTAAAAGTTTCGAAAGTAAACCACTGAATACCTTCCATTTTTTGGTTTATAAGTAATCGGGTATTTATGGCAATTTTCACGGATGCAAAGCTATATTTAATAAATTTGTTCAAAGATAAAATAAGTGAGGCGAACAGAGTACTTTCGCTTGATAAATTATGCAAAGAAAATTTTTAACAAATTTAATTTTTCTTATACTTCTCAATTTACTGATTAAGCCTTTTTGGATATTCGGGATTGATAGAACGGTACAGAATGTTGTTGGATCGCAAGATTTTGGATTTTATTTTACTCTTTTAAACTTTTCATTTATTTTTAATATCCTTCTTGATCTTGGAATTACAAATTTTAACAATAGAAATATTGCACAACATACGGTTCTCTTAAAGAAGCATTTTTCGGGGATATTAACATTAAAACTTTTACTCTCAGTAGTTTATTTCGTTGTTACTTTTAGTATCGCTTTTTTAATAGGATATCGTGGGCATCAGTTAAATCTATTGGCTTTAGTGGGCTTTAATCAGTTTTTAATTTCCCTGATAATGTATATGCGTTCAAATATTAGTGGTATGCTAATGTTTAGGACTGAAAGTTTAATGTCGGTTTTCGATCGGGTTTTGATGATTGGAATTATGTCGATTTTACTCTGGGGAAATGTAAGTAGTCAACCTTTTAAAATAGAGTGGTTTGTTTATGCACAGACAGCAGCTTATGGCTTTACAGCTTTTGTTGGTTTTATTATAGTTGTTTTAAAATCCGGCTTTCGCCGATTAAGTTGGAATCCTGTCTTTTTTCTGATGATACTTAAAAAGAGTGCTCCTTTTGCGTTATTAGTTTTACTAATGACTTTATACCATCGTATTGATAGTGTGCTTTTAGAGCGGTTATTGCCTGATGGTGATGGAGAAACTCAGGTGGGAATATACGCGCACGCCTTTAGGATTATGGATGCTGCTAATCAATTAGCTTATTTATTTGCAATATTGCTAATGCCAATTTTTTCTAAAATGATTAAAGAAAAACAGGCTTTGATACAGATGATAAAAATGCCAATGACATTATTGTTTACAGCAACATTTATTTTGGCTATAGGTTCTTGGATGTATAGTTATGAGCTAATGGAACTTTTATATCTCGATAATATTCAAGAATCTGCATCGGTATTGTCTATTTTGATATTTGGAAGTATCGCTGTTGCTATATCTTATGTTTTTGGTACTTTATTAACAGCTAATGGCGATTTGAAAATTCTTATTGGAATTGCTTCTTTTAGTATGTTTGTCAGTTTTTCTTTAAATGCTTTATTAATACCTCATTATGCTGCTTTAGGATCGGCTATTGCTAATGTTTCTGCATTGTTTTCCAGTATGATCTTACACTTGATTTTTGCTTATAAACAACTTAATATAAGTTTTAAACCTCAGTTTTATTTAAGATTGATTACTTTTTCTCTTTCGGTATTAGGAATTGCTTACGTAACTTTTGAACTGGGTTTTGAATGGTGGAAAAATCTTGGAGTATTTGTTCTCTTATCGCTTATTATAGCTTTCTTTTTACGTTTGCTTAATATTCGTGAAATTTATTTTATTCTGAGTAAACGCGAAAAAGAGCTTGTTGTTGAAGAATAATATTAAAACGTGTTTATAAAAATAAAAGTAGACTAAAAGCAGATGCTTTTTTTATTGTACTTTTGAATAAAGTAAGGGACTGTGCACATTATTCTATCTAATAATTAAAAAAATTAAGAATGGAGTTGAATTTCAGAAATGTCAATTTGTTAAATTTAATATTGAAATGGTTTAAGCTGTTGCTTATTATTCAAATCATAACAATTTTACTTGCTACTATATTTTCTTCTCCAATGTTTATTAAACCTAAATATAAGAGTTGGGCTGTTGTTTATCCGGCAAATATTACTTCTTATTCCGACGAAAGTTTAACAGAGCAAATGGTGCAGGTTTTAGATGCAAATAAAATTAGAGAAAGTATTATTAAACAGTTTCATTTGATGAAACATTATGAGTTAGATTCAAATAATAGATATGCCCAAACTAAGATAAACCGTTTGTATCGTAAAAATGTCTCTGTTTCAAAAACACTTGCAGATGCTGTTATGGTTGAGGTTCTCGATAGCGATCCTGAAATAGCCAAACAAATGGTAGATGCTATTTTAAAGGAATATGAACTGAAAATAAAATCTTTACACGAAAGACGATATGCCGAAACGGTTGGAATGTGGGATCGTGCAATTAACAGAAAACTATTTACTATAGACTCATTAAAAAACCGTTTGCATTATTTAGCAACTAAAGAAGGACTTATTGATTTTGGAGCACAGGCTTCAGAAGTTGTGAAAGGCTATTTAGGAACGGTAGAAGGTGGGCTTACCAAAGTAGATAAGAAAAGAGTTGACGCTTTAAAGAAAAAGATAGACGAGAAAGGTGGTGAGTTAATAATTGTTATGGATCGTTTGAAATATGAAGGTGGTTTGCTTAATAATTTGATTGGTGCTCACGATATTGCTGTTGCCGACCTTGATAGGCAAGAGACTTATGTAGATGTTATTGAATCCGCTTATGTTGCCGATAAAAAAGATCGTCCTATTCGCTGGATTATCGTTTTAGGAAGTATGCTCTCCGTTGCTTTAATATCACTTTCAGTTTTAGCTGTATTCGAAGGTGTTGAGCTTAAAAAATAATTATAAATCCGTGTTAAATACAAAGTGGAAAATACTATTAGTAAGCTTGTTTAGCTTGCTCTTTGTGGTGTTGAATCTTGTGTTTATCAGTTATGATAATTATTACTTATTTGCTTTTCCATTGGTCTTAGTTGGTTTATTGTTGTTGTTGTTTGCTCAAGAATATGCCTATTGGTTCATTATTTTTTTAACGCCATTATCTATAAATTTAGATCGCCTCGATATAGGTTTTGCTATTGCATTGCCAACCGAACCCCTTTTGATAGCTTTGCTTTTATTCTTTTTGTTAAAATTATTTCAAAATATTAGAACAGATACTTTCTTATTAAAACATCCTATAACATTGGCTATTTTCTTTTACTTGACTTGGATGTTAGTTACTAGTTTTACCAGTGAAGACCCATTAGTTTCGTTTAAGTATTTATTGGCTCGTTTGTGGTTTATTGTCCCTTTATATTTTATGGCTTTTCCACTTTATAAAAAGACAAAAAATATTTATCGCTTTTTTTGGTTATCTATAATTTCATTGTCTTTGGTGATTATTTATACAACTATTATCCATTATAAATATAATTTTTCCGAGGAAGTTGGTCGTTGGGTAATGAGTCCCTTTTATAATGACCATACGGCTTACGGTATGATAGTGACTCTTTTTATTCCTTTTTTGTTGAGTTTATTTTTTTTGTCAAAATCTTCAAGACGAATAAAATTGCTGGCCTTTAGCTTTTCAGTGTTATTATTTATAGCTCTTTATTTATCTTATAGTAGAGCTGCTTGGTTAAGTTTGGTAGTTGCTATTTTTGTCTTTACTTTTTTAAAATTAAAAATCAGATTTTCTTATTTATTTCTTTTTAGTTTTTTAGTTTTACTTTTTACTGTTTTAAATCAGCAAGCTATAAGCGATAGATTGTCGAAAAACAGTTCTCAATCGTCGGAGAATTTTGTTGAGCATGTTGAATCTTCCTCCAATATTATGACTGACGCCTCTAATTTAGAGCGTATTAACAGATGGAAGTGTGCTATTCGCTTATTCGATAAACGAAAATTTTTCGGCTGGGGTCCGGGGACATATCAATTTGTTTATGGTCCAATGCAGCGATCAGATGAACGCACAATAATTAGTACTAATTCGGGTGATGCCGGTACTGCGCATAGCGAATATTTAGGTCCTTTAGCGGAGTCGGGAATTTTTGGTTTATTAGCTATTTTAGCCGTTTTTCTTAGCTTGATGTATACGGGATTTAAAGTATATAAAAAAGCAGGGACAGCTCAGATAAAGCTATTAGCTCTGATTAGTACTATAGCTCTTTCAACATATTTAAGTCACGGGTTTTTGAATAATTTTTTAGATACTGATAAAGCTTCTGTTCCGTTTTGGACTTTGGCTGCAATTTTATTAGCTCTAGATTGGCAGAATCAGCAAATAAAAGAGAAAGAAACTTTTTAGTGGTTTTTTCTGCTATTATTAAATTCTTCTACCATTTTCTTTTGAATAGCCATTTCTTTCCATTTAGTTCTAGCTTCAATGGCAGGTAATCCAAAATAGGTTTTGCCTCCGGCGATGCTTTTAACTACTCCTGTTGTAGCTAAAACAATAGCTCCTTTTCCAATAACTAAATCTTTGTTTACCGTAACACGACCCCAAAGAATCACATCATCTTCAATTCGTGTAACTCCGGCTATGGCGGCAAATGCTCCTATTAAACAGTTTTTGCCAATATAAGTGTCGTGTCCAATCTGACAATGATTATCTGTTTTAGTACCTTCTTCAATAATTGTATCTCCAGAAACGCCTTTATCTATGGTACATAATGCCCCAATTTCTACGCTATCCTTAATAATAACACGACCGGAACTTTCAAACTTTTTAAAGCCGTCTGCTCTTTTTTGAAAATAAAAAGCATCGGCTCCAATTACGGAATTGGCATGAATAATTACATTGTTTCCTATAATGCTATGGTCGTAAATGCTAACATTTGAGTGGATTAAGCAATTTTTTCCTATACTCACATTGTTCCCGATAAAAGCACCGGGCTGAATAATTGTTCCTTCTCCAATTTTAGCACTTTCACTAATGTTTTTATCTGAACTTTTAAAAGGACGAAATAGCTGCACTAATTTTAAATAATCTGAAAAAGGGTCTTCGGAAATAATTAAGGTTTTGCCTGATGGACACTCTACTTCTTTATTAATAATTATTGTTGTAGCATCGGATGTTAAGGCTTTATTGTAATATTTAGGATGATCGACAAAAGTCAAATCTCCTTTTCTAACCATATGAATTTCGTTTATTCCACTAATTAGAAAATCGGCTTTGCCAATGGTTTTTTTGTTTAATATTCCTCCTATTTCGGATAAGGTATATTTCTTTGGTAAGTCCATGCTTGAATATTTTTAAACAAAAATAGCAGGAATAAATATATTCCTGCTATTTAAAATATTTTAATTGATTTTAAACTTTAACGCGTTCAGAATAGCTGCCGGAGCGAGTGTCTACTTTAATAAACTCTCCGGTATTTATAAAAAGAGGAACTTTTACGTTTGCACCTGTTTCTACAGTAGCATCTTTAAAAGTGTTAGTAGCGGTATTTCCTCTTTCTCCGGGTTCTGTATAAGTGATTTCTAAAACTACGTAAGCTGGCAAATCAACGGTTAATGGAGTTTCCGTTTCGGCATGGAAGAGAATTTCCACATTTTGACCTTCTTTAAGAAAGTCAGCAGGTTTCCCTATTAGTACTCTATCAATAAAAGTTTGCTCAAAGGTTTCGTTATTCATAAAATGCATAGTATCACCATCGCTGTATAAAAACTGATAGCTTCTACGTTCAACACGTTCCACATTAATTTTTACTCCGGCTGTGAATGTATTAGGAATAACTTTTCCGGTTTTTAGATTTTTAAGTTTAGATCGTACGAAAGCAGGTCCTTTACCTGGTTTAACATGTTGAAATTCGACGATGGAGTATAAATCGCCATTAAATTCTATTACCAGTCCGTTTTTGAAATCTGAAGTATTTGCCATTGTATTATATTATTTTTTTATATTTCCTTTCATTATCCCACGTTCAGAATTTTTAATAAATAGAAGAATCTCATCGCGGATAGCAGTATAAGGCATATTAGCTTCTATATATTGAACTGCTTGTGTAACATTTCTGTTACGTAAATAAAGTTCGCGATAGATATCTTGAATATTATTTATCTGCTCTTGGCTGTATCCTCTTCGTCCAAGGCCTATGGAGTTAACACCAACATATGATACAGGTTCTCTGCCTGCTTTTGTAAAAGGAGGGATGTCTTTTACTATTAAAGAACCTCCGGAAATCATGGTATGCTTACCTATTTTAACAAATTGATGTACGGCGGAAAGACCTCCGATAATTGCCCAATCGTCAATTTCTATATGTCCTGCTAAGGTAGCTGCATTTGCTAAAATAACGTGATCTCCAATAATACAATCGTGAGCAATATGAACATAGGCCATAAGCAAGCAGTTGCTTCCAACAATTGTTTCCATATTAGCCTTGGTTCCTCTGTTAATAGTAACAAATTCTCGAATAGAAGTATTATCACCTATTTTTACTATGGTGTCTTCACCGGCATATTTTAAGTCTTGAGGTATGGCGGAAATTACAGCTCCCGGAAAAATTTTACAATTTTTTCCGATTCTGGCTCCTTCCATAATGGTTACATTAGAACCTATCCAGGTTCCTTCGCCAATTTCTACGTTCTTTTCTATATTTACAAATGGCTCTATAACAACGCTTTTAGCCACTTTGGCTTCAGGATGAACGTATGCTAGGGGTTGATTCATATGGTTTATTTTTTCTTTGTAATTTGAGCCATCATTTCGCCTTCCATTACAATTTTATTTCCCACATAAGCAACGCCTTTCATTTGGCAAATACCTCTGCGGATTGGTGATATTAAATTTAGTTTAAAGTAAAGAGTATCTCCCGGAACTACTTTATTTCTGAATTTAAGATTATCAATTTTCATAAAGTAGGTGAGATAATTTTCGGGATCAGGGACGGTATTTAGTACCAGAATACCTCCCGTTTGAGCCATTGCTTCTATTTGTAGAACTCCCGGCATAACAGGTTCTTCGGGAAAATGTCCAACAAAGAATGATTCGTTCATAGTAACATTTTTCGACCCGATTATTTGATCTTCTGAAATTTGTAAAATCCTATCGACTAATAAAAAAGGAGGTCGATGAGGCAAAATTTTCATTATATCATTGATGTTATAAACAGGTTTAGAATGTGCATTAAATTGAGGTGTTTTTTTTAGTTCTTTGTGTTTAACGGATACCTTTTGTAGCGCTTTGGCAAATTCAACATTATTGAAATGTCCCGGTTTTTTAGCAATAATGTGAGCTTTAATAGGTTGCCCAACTAAAGCCAAATCTCCGATAACATCTAATAGCTTGTGTCTAGCGGGTTCGTTATTAGCTAATAACTCTACATTATTCAAATAGCCTTTTTCTGTAATCGAAACGGTAGGTTTGTTAAAAAGCTTTGCCATTTCGTTAAGGTCGTTCTGAGAAACTGCTTTATCAACAAATACAAGCGCATTTGTCAAATCACCACCTTTAATTAGTCCTTTTTTGAATAGGAATTCTAATTCATGAAAAAATGCAAAAGTTTTGGCTTCGGATATTGCCGACTTAAAGTCTTCAATTTTACTTATTTCTGCAAATTGAGGACCTAAAACATCAGAGCCATAATCAACCATAACGCTCAAACGGAAAGTATCTGAGGGAACAGCAATAAATTCAGTACCATTCTCTTCGTTTTTGTATGTAATAGTTTCTTTAAGTTCAAAATAATCTTTTTGTGCATCTTGTTCTTTGATACCCACTTCTTCAAATAAAGCAATAAATAGTTTTGCACTACCATCTAATATTGGAATTTCAGGACCGTTTAGTTCCATTATCACATTGTCTATTTGCATGCCTACCAATGCAGAAAGAACATGTTCGATAGTATAAACACGAGCACCGCTTTGTTCTATTGTTGTACCACGAGAAGTGTCTACAACATTCTGAGTAACAGCTTTTATTATCGGGTTATTTTCTAAATCTATTCTAATAAAACGGAAGCCGTAATTTTCAGGTGCAGGTTTAAAGGTAATAGTAATGTTTTTCCCTGTATGTAAACCAATTCCGGAGATATGAGTTTCTTTCTTAAGAGTTCTTTGTTTTTTTAAGGTCATTAATCAGGACTTAAGTATGATATAAAATAATTGTAACTAAACAATTAACTTTTATTTGCGCCTGCAAATGTATTAAAATTAAAAATACTATGGTAAATTTAATTCTCTTTGAGCTTTTTCTCTAATGTGTTAATCTTTTGAGCTAATTCAGGAAGCTTCTTAAAATAAACAGATGCTTTCATAAATGCTCCTACGTCAATTGCCGGAGATCCAATGATAGTTCGTCCGTCTTTTACATTGCTAATTACTCCTGTTTGAGCTCCTATTTTAACATTATCGCCAATACTGATATGACCGTTCATTCCTACTTGTCCTCCAATCATACAGTTTTTTCCTATTTTGGTAGATCCAGAAATTCCACTAAGTGCTGCCATTACCGTATTCTCTCCGATTTCAACATTATGTGCAACCTGAATAAGGTTGTCAAGCTTAACGCCTTTCCGAATGATAGTAGATCCTAATGTTGCCCTGTCGATGACAGAGTTGGCTCCAATTTCAACATAATCTTCGATGATAACATTTCCGATTTGAGCAACTTTTTTATACATGTCGTCTTCTTGCGGAGCAAAACCAAAGCCATCTGACCCAATTACAACTCCGGCATGAAAAGTACAATTATTACCAATTACGCAGTCAGAATAAATTTTTACTCCGGGAAATAGAGTTGTGTCTTCTCCAACTTTACAGTTCTCACCTATAAAAGTTTGTGGATAAATCTTGGCATTATCTCCAACAATAGCGTTATCGCTAATAACTGCAAACTCACCAATATATACGTTTTTTCCAATTTTTGCTGATTTGGATATTGCTGCTTGAGGAGAAATACCTGATTTGTTTAGTTTAACTTCATTGTACATGTCCAGTAGTTGCGAAAAAGCAGTATAAGAATCCGCAACTCGAATAATAGTGCAGTCTAAAGCTTTTGAAGCTTGGAAATCGGAATTTACAATAACAATGCTTGCTTTAGTATTGTATATATAAGGAGTGTATTTTGGATTAGCTAAAAAACTTAAGGAGCCTACTTTTCCTTCTTCAATTTTTGAAAGTGTAGTAACTTCTGCTTCCTTGTTTCCCTCAATTTTCCCATTGAGGACTTTGGCAATTTGTTCGGCTGTGAATTTCATATGTATAAAGTGGTTTTTAGCAATTAATATAAATTATATTATTTCAATATCTTTAGGATAAAAAAGAAAATATTTTTTTACTGGTTTTGAAAGTGTTTGGATGTTGAAATTATCCGATGCTGTAGCAATATCGGTAAGTTCACCCGTTTTTGATGCAATAAATATTCCGTCGTGTATTTGGTTATACGCTCTGTTGCTAACGGTTCCGTTCACAACAAAATGTTTACTTTCTTCAAAAGGGATATTGTATTTTTTTGCAATAGAAGAACGAATACTATTCAGTTCAGCAGAATTGTATTTCTCATTTTGAATTCGGATTTTAGGTAAATGTCTGTTAATCAACATCCGACTAAGTAAGGAAAGGCTTTTGTCGGGATGTTTTGTCCATACTTTTATGGCTCCCATGATATCAAAATCATCCATTTCAACAAAACTATCCAATACTTCGCGATTATTGAAGAATGCCGATTTATTAGGATGCTCATTTAAGAAAAATTGAAAAGCCGGTGAACCGAAAACTGATAATTTTTTATCTATACTGAGATTTTTTGCTCGCTGAATAATTTGAATGAGAAGATGTTCTGCTACCAAAACGGTTTTGTGTAAATAAACTTGCCAATACATTAAGCGGCGCGCAACTAAAAATTTTTCGACAGAATAAATACCTTTTTCTTCAACAACTATTTTGTCATCAACTACATTTAACATTTTTATGAGGCGCTCGGTTCCGATTACTCCTTCCGAAACGCCGGTAAAAAAACTGTCTCGACGAAGATAATCTAAACGATCCATATCGAGCTGGCTACTTACTAATTGATGAAAAAAACCGCGTTTGTATGTATTTCTAAAAATAGAAATAGCTAAGTCTAATTTTCCACTAAATTCTTTATTTAGTAAATCAAGCAGATAATTTGTTATCTCTTCATGGGTGATGTCTCGAATCAGTATTCCTTCCAAAGTGTGCGAATATGGTCCATGTCCAATATCGTGTAATAATATTGCAATATAGGTCGCTGTTTGTTCTTCTTCCGAAATATAAATACCTTTTTCAGTTAGAGTTCTTAAGGCATGACTCATTAAAAAAAGCGTCCCCATAGAGTGTTGAAAACGCGAATGTATTGCACCGGGATAAACCAAATGCGATAAACCTAATTGTTTTATTCTTCTGAGTCTTTGAAAGTAAGGATGTTCAATTAAATCGAATAAAAGAGGGTTAGGAATAGAAATAAATCCATAAACAGGATCGTTAAAAATTTTTCTTTTATTCGTTGTTGAGCGTTTCATAAGTCATCTAAAGGCTTGGTGCAAAGCTAATACTTTGGTATGAATAGTAGGTAATATTCATAACTATTTAATAACAAAGATACTGAATTAGTTTGTCCAAGGCTGAATTAACAAAGATTAACAGCGTATCTCAGTTTTGGATAGTATAAGAAAGTGTAATTTGCAATAATTTTGAAAAACGAGGGAAAATAGATTGATATTTACTTGGTTTTTGAAAGAGCATAAAATATTTAAAAAATGAAACAGGCGAAAATTCTTTGGGTTGATGACGAAATTGAAATCTTAAAACCTCATATTTTATTTCTTGAACAGAAGGGATATAGTGTTAAAGCATTAAATAATGGGATGGATGCTATTGAATTAATTGATAATGAGCGTTTTGATATTGTTTTTTTAGATGAGAATATGCCTGGTTTATCAGGTATCGAAACTCTTGAAAAAATAAAGGTTAGTCATCCGCAATTACCCATAGTGATGATAACAAAAAGTGAAGAAGAATCGATTATGGAAGATGCTATCGGATCTAATATTGCTGATTATTTGATAAAGCCGGTAAAGCCAAATCAAATCTTACTTTCGCTTAAAAAGAATTTGGATACAAAAAAATTGGTTAGCGAAAAAACTATCAGTTCATATCAGCAGCAGTTCAGGAATATTAGTATGGAATTGTCGGGCAATTTAGATTTTAATGATTGGATAGATATTTATAAAAAGCTTGTTCATTGGGAGCTGAGTTTAGATATATCTGAAGATGATAGTATGAGCGAAATTCTTTTACAACAAAAAGAAGAAGCTAATGCTCTGTTTGGCAAATTTATTAGTAGGAATTATGTAGATTGGCATAAATCCGGAAATGCTGATACTCCTTTACTTTCACATATGTTATTAAAGAAAAGAGTTTTGCCTGAATTGCAAAAAGACAAATCCGTTTTTCTATTTTTGATAGATAACTTGCGTTACGATCAATGGAAAAGTATAGAGTCTTTGTTGGAGCCGTATTTTTATGCCGAAAAAGAAGAGTTATATTACAGTATCTTACCAACAGCAACACAGTATGCCAGAAATGGATTATTTGCCGGAATGATGCCCTTAGAAATTCAAAAGAAAATGCCACAGTATTGGGTTGATGAATTGGAAACTCCGGGAAAAAATAGCTATGAAGAGGAGTTGCTTTCAAATTTATTTTCTCGTTCTCATATCAATCCTTCTTTTTCATATCATAAAGTTTTGAATATGGATTTTGCAAAGCGTTTGCTTGATAAATTCCCGAATTTGTTAAATAATCAATTTAATGTAATTGTATACAATTTTGTGGATATGCTGTCACATGCACGTACCGATTTAGAGATACTGCGCGAACTTGCTGAAGACGAATCTGCTTATCGTTCAATAACCCGTTCTTGGTTTGAACATTCGCCGCTTTTTGATATGCTAAAATACTTATCTGAAAAAAAAGTTAGTGTAATAATTACTACCGATCATGGATCCATTCGTGTAAAAAATCCTGTTCAAATTATTGGAGATAAAAACGTTAGTTCTAATCTACGATATAAAACAGGTAAAAATCTGGCTTATAAACCTAAAGAAGTATTTGAGCTTAGAAATCCTGAAGAAGTTGGCCTGACAAAGCAGTATCTTTCTTCAAGTTTTATTTTTGCTCGTCAAACTGATTTTTTCGCATATAAAAATAACTTTAATTATTATGCGTCTCACTATAAAAATACATTTCAGCATGGAGGAATTTCAATGGAAGAAATGCTAATTCCCTTAGTGTTTTTAAAAGCTAAGTAAAGTTGTTTTTTCTATTTTTGTATAAAATATTCTTGATGACTCAGATATAAGAAGTTTGGGTTGTGTCTAAATAAAAAAATATAAACAAATGACTAAATCTTTTACTATTCAGTCGGTTAATGAACTAAAAGTTGTTGCCGAAGCATTAGTCGAAAGTATGAATAAAGCAAATGTTTTTGCATTTTTCGGATCGATGGGAGCAGGGAAAACTACTTTTATTCAATCTATTTGCGAAGTACTTGGAGTAGAAAATGTAGTTAATTCTCCAACTTTTGCCATAGTGAATGAGTACGTTCATCCTAATGGAGATCCAATATTTCATTTTGATTTTTATCGTTTAAATTCTCCCGGCGAAGCTGTTGATATTGGCTATCACGAATATGTAGAAAGTGGTTATTTATGTTTAATGGAATGGCCGGAGAAAATTGAGAACCTTTTGCCTGAAAATTGCGTATACGTTTACATTAAATCGGAGGATAATACAGGTTTGCGTACTATTTCTTGGGAAGTGTAAATCCTGAAACAACCTTATTTATATGGTAGCTGACGAAAAAAATATTTCAAATTTTTCCTTTTCAACACAGTTGATGCCTAAAGAAGAAAAATTAGCTTCTTCGCCTAAAAAGGCAAGTTTAACCATAGCTGTTTTAAAAGAAAATAGTGACACTGAAAGAAGAGTTTGCTTAAGCCCTGAAGCCGTTGGATTACTTGTTCAGAACGGACATACTATCCTTGTTGAACGAGGTGCCGGATTGGCATCGCAATTCGAAGATGTAAATTATAGTGAAGAGGGTGCCCGTATTGTAGAATCAAAAGAAGAGCTTCTAAAAGCGCAGATAATATTAAAAGTTTCTGCTTTGAATGAAAAGGAAATAGCTAGTTTGGGAAAAAACCAGACTTTATTTACCACTTTGCAATTATTGTCGCGAGACAAAAACTATTTTATGCAATTAGCTGAGCGGAAGATAACTGCTTTAGCCTTTGAGAAAATAAAAGATAATACAGGATCTTATCCTATCATTCGCTCTATGGGCGAAATTGTTGGAAATACATCTTTGCATGTTGCAGCAAAATATTTAGCTCATCATAAATACGGAAATGGTAGTATGTTAGGAGGGATTCCCGGATTAAAACCTACTGAAGTGGTTATTATCGGCGCAGGAACTGTTGCAGAAAATGCTGCTAAAGCTGCAATAGGAATGGGTGCTCTTGTGAAAGTTTTTGATAATTCGGTTTATCGTTTACGGCGACTTCAAAATAATATCCAAAGTAAAATATTTACATCTATTTTGCAACCAAAAAATTTAGAAGAGGCACTAACTACTGCCGATGTGGTTTTAGGCGCTATGCGAAAAAGAAAAGGTATATTATCGTTTATGGTTCCGGCTACTATGATTCAAAAAATGAAAAAGGGATCTGTAATAGTCGATGTAAGTATAGATCAGGGTGGGTTATTTGAGACTTCTCGTCTTACAACACATATTAAACCGGTATATCAAGAGTTTGGAGTAACACACTATTGTGTTCCAAATATAGCTTCTAGTGTGCCTCACACTGCAAGTCAAGCTTTGTCTAATTTCTTTATGCCTGTGATTTTACAAATAGCCGAGGATGGTGGTGTAGATCAACTTTTACGAAATGACGAAGGCTTTCGGTCGGGAGTTTATCTGTTTAACGGAGTGGTTACATATAAAGAAATTGGGGAAACTTTTCACTTGGCTTATCGTGATTTGGAACTTCTTTTAGCTGTTTTGCATTAAAACAAATATATGATCCTTTGGATATATAAGGATACTCGTTTTTATATTGAAAGAAAAAAACTGAGTTTATTAGTTTTATTTCTTATCGTATTTCCATTTTTATTATTTGCACAAGAGCATAAAGCCAATAATGAACAAGAAAAAACATTTAGGCTGATGTTTTATAATGTTGAAAATTATTTTGATTCTTTTGACGATACTTTAACAAATGATAACGAATTCTTGCCTGACGGAATAAGAAACTGGAATTATTCACGCTTTTTAAAAAAGAGAAATAATATTTATAAAACAATTATGGCCGTTGGAGAGTGGGAGCCTCCTGCTATTATTGGACTTAGCGAAGTGGAAAATCGTTTTGTCTTAAATCAGTTGGTTTATAAAACGCCTTTTTCTCAATTTGATTATCGTATAATTCACGAAGAATCACCTGATAGGAGAGGCATTGATGTGGCTTTGCTCTTTAACCCAAAAGTATTCCAAGTTATTAATCATAAAGCTATTACTATAAATTTTCCATTCGATAAAGAATTAAAGACAAGGGATATTTTATATGTAAAAGGACTTGTCTTTGGTAGAGATACACTTCATATTTTTGTTAACCATTGGCCATCTCGATATGGCGGTGAGCTTTTTTCGAGACCAAAAAGAATTTTCGTTGCACAGCAATTAGCTAAACATATAGATTCAATTTTACAAGAAAATAAAAATGCTGCTATAGTAGTAATGGGCGATTTTAACGATTATCCATTTAACCAAAGTATAAAAAAGGAGCTAAAAGCAGGGAAAGATCTTAATAATAGATTAATAAACCTTATGCCTAAGAACGATTATACTGTTGGAACAAATAAATATGATGGACAATGGGGTATTTTGGATCAAATTATGGTTTCGCCAGTTCTACTTTCACAAGATAAGCCTATCTTTGTAAATGGGGAAGCTCAAATTTTTGATGCTGATTTTTTATTGCAAGAAGATGCTAAATTTTTAGGAAACATGCCTTTTCGTACCTTTTTTGGGGGGGAATATAGGGGTGGATTTAGTGATCATTTGCCTGTTTTTGTCGATTTTACCTTAAAAATGGATAAAATGTAGGCTTGTAACTATCAGGTTATGAGTAAAATAAAAAATAAATGAAAAAAAGTTGGGTTTTTAGGGTAACGTTTTGCTAAAATCAACCATAAATAGAGTGAAGAAAGAAAGGTATAACGACAGAGAAATTATAGAAGGTTTAAGGCATGGAAATGATAATGTTTTGAATTTTATTTATAAAAATTATTACGGAGCTGTTAGAAATTTAGTTTTAAATTCTTTTGGCAGCGAAGAACAGGCTCGGGATATCTTTCAGGAAGTAATTATAGTTATTTATAACAAATTGCAAGACAGCAATTTTAAAATTACAAGTTCTTTTTTTACTTTTTTCTATGCAGTGGTTAAAAACACTTGGCTCGATTTCAGAAAGAGAAAAAAAACAAATCCTATAGACTATGCCTTGGATTTTAATGATGAAATTGACGTGAATAGTGATGATATTAGTTTTCTTGCCACAAGAGCTTTGCAGAACAATTTATTTAATAGTTGTTTGAAACAATTATCTGAAAATTGCCAAAAAATATTGGAATTATCTATGGATTATTATAGTCACAAGGAAATTGCTGTAAAAATGAATCTGAAAAGTGGGGCTTATGTACGTAAACGCAAATCGGAATGTTTAAAATTGTTGATAGAAAAAATAAGAAAGGATACTTTGTTTAAGGAGTTATTATGAAAAAAGATCACGAAGAATTAATGCTAGCGAAAATCTTTAACGAATTAAATGAGGAACAGTCTGCTCGTTTTGATCATAATCTGGCTACAGATGATGATTTCAGGAAAGAGTTTGAACTTTTCAAACAGTTATTCTCTAATTTAAAAGACAAAAAATCGATGGATCTTAGAAGTAAGTTAGATTCAATTTATGAAGAAATGTATGTAACAAAAAAGGAGGCTAAAATGATACAATTAATTAAACGAAATTGGTATTCGATAGCTGCTGCAGTAGCAGTATTATTTATGGTAGGTGCTTATTGGTTTGCGGGAGTAAATCAACAAGATTGGAATCAAGACCTTTATAATAAGTATTATCAAGAGGATGAGGTTTTTGTTAATACAAGAAGTGTTGCTAATTTCGATACGGATGTTTTGCATCTTGGTATGACGTTTCTTGAAAAGAAAGAGTTCTCGGCTGCATTAACAGAGTTTAATAAATTACCTACCAGTATTACGGCAAATTATTATGCCGGAGTAGCAAATATGGAACTTGATAATTACCAAATTGCTATTTCTAAGTTCGATTATGTGATAGAAGATTATTTGAACCTGTTTTATGATCAGGCGCAATGGTATAAAGGATTATGTTTAGTCAAATTAGAAAAGAAGTCTGAAGCTATTGAACTATTCGATCAGATAACAAATACAGAAAGTTATTTTAAAGAAAAAGCTAAACAAATTTTGACTGACTTACGGAAGAACTAAGAAAAGTTAAGCACAAATTGAGTTAAAACTCAATTTGTGCACTTTTTGAAGGTAACTTTCTATTTACTTTTTTCAATAGCCCTTGTAATACATTTCCGGGACCTACTTCTGTTAATTCTGTCATACCATCGGCCAACATATTAGTCATTATCTGAGTCCATCGTACAGGTGCCGTCAATTGCTTTACCAGATTTTCTTTAATGATAGCTGAGTTTGTAACGGATTGTCCTGTTACGTTTTGATAAATTGGACAACTGCCTTCTTTGAAATTTGTATTCTCAATAGCCATTGCTAGTTTTACCGCTGCCGGTTTCATTAATGGACTATGAAAAGCACCTCCAACGTTTAAAGGAATAGCCATTTTTGCTCCGGCTTCCGTTAATTTTTTACAGGCAATTTCAATACCTTTAAGAGAACCACTTATAACTAATTGTCCGGGACAATTAAAATTAGCAGGAACAACAATTTCATCTATTTCTGCACATATCTTTATAACTTTTTCGTCTTCCATTCCTATAATGGCAGCCATAGTCGAAGGTTCAATTTCACAGGCTTCTTGCATTGCCATAGCCCGTTGTGAAACAAGTTTTAATCCGTCTCCAAAAGTTAAAGTTTTATTGGCAACTAAAGCAGAAAATTCGCCTAATGAGTGACCTGCAACCATATCAGGTTTAAAATCATCACCCATAATTTCGGCTAAAATTACCGAATGTAAAAAGATAGCCGGTTGTGTTACTTTTGTTTCTTTCAAGTCTTCATCAGTACCTTGAAACATTATATCGGTAATTCTGAATCCTAATATTTTGTTGGCTTTTTCAAATAATTCTTTTGCTCGGGGAGAATTCTCATATAAATCTTTTCCCATTCCTATATACTGAGCTCCCTGTCCGGGGAATACAAATGCTTTCATATTTTCTTTTTAATAAAAAAACACGGACAATTTTTTTGTCCGTGCAAGTATAAAAAATATTTTTTGTTTACTTTCTATTTCCCATAAAACGAAGTAGGAATAAAAACAAATTAATAAAATCGAGATAAAGGGTTAAAGCACCCATAATTGCCAATTTATCTTTTGATTCTCCTGCATATTCTCCTGTTGCCATTCCTATTCGTTTTAGCTTTTGTACGTCATAAGCAGTAAGTCCTGTAAAAATTAGTACGCCGCCAATACTTATAATGTATTCAAGTGTACCGCTATGCATAAAGAAGTTGACCAGACTAGCTAAGATAATACCTATAAGAGCCATAAACAATATGGAACCAAACTTAGTTAAATCGGTATTTGTGGTATAGCCTAATACAGCCATTAATCCAAAAGTGCCCGAAGTAACTATAAAAGTAGAAAATACGCTAGCCTGAGTGTAAATCAGTAAAATAAAGCTAAGGCTCATTCCCATTAATATGGAATAGATTAAAAACATGAAACTGAGATTTGCTCGGCTCATTGTCTGAAACTTAAACGACATAAACATTACCAATCCGAAAGGAGCTAGCATAACGACCCAACCGAGTATAGACATTCCTGTTTCGTTATACATTAAAGAAAGTAAGCTTTCGCTTGATGCAAATAAATAAGCTGTTACAGCGGTTATTCCTAAAGCCAAAAACATCCAGCCAAAAACAGTTGTCATAAACGTTTTAGCAAGACTTTGTGTTTGTGAGTTTGACGAAAAAGTCTGTTCAAATCTATTTTGTGGTATATTCATTTTTTAGTAATTATATGTTTCTTGATGCAAGGATATAAAATATTGTACCAAAGCAATAAATATTAACAATAATTGACTTTTTGTCAGCCGTGAAGATTAGTGCTTATAAGATGTATAAATTCTTCGCGTGTTTCTTTTCTTTTGAATGCTCCGGTAAAATCGGAAGTGGTAGTGACAGAATTTTGTTTTTGTACTCCGCGCATAGCCATACATAGATGTTTTGCTTCAATAACAACTGCTACTCCTAACGGATTAAGTGTATCTTGAATAGCATCTTTTATTTGGGTGGTTAAACGCTCTTGAACTTGAAGTCTGCGAGCAAAGGCTTCAACTACTCTTGCAATTTTGCTCAATCCGGTAATATATCCATCAGGAATATATGCTACATGTGCTCTGCCAATAAATGGTATCATATGATGCTCGCACATGGAATATACTTCAATGTCTTTAACAATTACCATTTCGCGATAGTCTTCTTTAAACATAGCAGAACGTAAAATTTCTCTAGGATCTACATCATAGCCTTGTGTTAAAAATTGCATAGCTTTTCCTACACGCAGAGGGGTGTCTATCAGACCTTCTCTCTTAGGGTCTTCACCTAAGAGTTTTAAAATTTCAAGATAGTGTTGGCTTAGTTTATCAAGTTTTTCAGGGTTCCATTTATCTATTCTTTCGTAATCGTACATAGTATTTAAAATTTTCTGTTTTTAATGTGAAGACTTTTATTCACCATAATATTCAACTGAATTATTTTCAGTTTCGGATATTTTGACACAATGAAGAGTCGCTCCCATATTTTTAATGTTGTTTTCTAATTCTTTCCAAATAGAAACTGCTATTACTTCTGTGCTTGTAAATTTATTTTTTAAAAAATCTACTTCTATATTAAGGTTCTTATGATCAACTTTATCTATAATCTTTTCTCGAATAATATTTTTTAAGTCGGTAAGATTAATTAAAAATCCGGTTTCCGGATTAATTTCTCCTTTTACAGTTACAAATAATTGATAATTATGTCCGTGCCAATTGGGATTAGAACATTTACCAAACACTTCCATATTTTCTTCGTCGGAATATTCCTCCCTAAATAAGCGATGTGCTGCGGTAAAACGTTCGCGCCGAGTAATATATATCATAGTGTGCAGATTTTATATCCGATTCAAAGGTACAAAAAGCATTGATATAAATAATTTGATTATGGTTTAAGAAAAATTGGAATAACTCAATTATTTTTTTTGAGCTGTTCTTAGATATTTTAAAATAGAAATAATCTCAAACGAGGTAAAAATGAGATAGTAAGTAAAAAAAGTAAGAATAAATCCTATGGCATCATCCCTATTCAATAGTACGTAAATAACTATAACAGCTAAGAAAAGTAGTAGTTTTATGGTGGTGGTTAATAAGAAGGCATTGATAAATTTAGCGTGTTGCCCTCCTGATTTTTTAAGCAAGTACCGATGAACCAAAAGACTTATTGTAAAAAAGAATAAAATAATATAAGGCCATGAGCTGCTTATTAAATTCTCAGGTATAAGGTATGTTAAACCATATGTTAACGCTATGCTTATTAGCGATAGAATAATTAAATTTTTACTAAATGTCTGTATAGTATTATCCATAATGATATCTATTTTTTAATAAAATCTTTAATGGCAATATAAATAGCCAAGGCAACTGAAGCAAGAGATAAAATTAATGTAAATAAAGGGAATTGCCAAGATGTGAGCTTGTCTAACTGCACCCCACCAAACATCCCAACCCCAATTATCACTCCCATCTGAAGTGCTAAGCCGGAATATTTTACATAGGCATTAAGATCCTTTTTTGGTTTGTTTGTTTTCATTAGGTACTTTTGAACCTGAATTATTCATAGTGCATTGTCCGCTGAATAGAGCTCCGGATTCAATTGATAATTTACCGGTTTTAATGTTTCCGTTTAAGTTAACTGTAGTTTTTAAAAATAGGAGTTTTTCAACTTCAACATTACCTTTTATTGTTCCCGCAAAATCTGCATTCTGACAGAAAATATCTCCTTCTACAATACCACTTTGTCCGATAACAACTTTTCCGGTAGACCTAATGCTTCCTATTAGTTTACCAACTATTCTAAAATCTCCCTCAGAAGTAATATCTCCTTTTACTATCGTTCCCATACTGATAGTTGTAACCGCATTAGTATCGAATTCCCCGTTTTTTGCCATTTTTTTATCTTTAGAATTACTAAACATTAGTATTTATATTTTTTTTTGAAAAATGAATCGTATTTTTCAATATTCTTATCGTTAAAGAAACGCGAATAATTTTCAGCCGAAATTACAAAAGTTTTGGAATCATTCCTAAGAAGAGCAGGAAAAACGTAGCTGTCAGAAATGAAGGACTTATAATATTTCATAGCATCATCTTGATTTGTGAATTCTCCAATACTAATTACATATTCTTGATTGACAAAAGGATAGGAGGTAAGACTTAGGTTTTGTATTTGCTTTTTATTAAAGTCTTGTATTCTAACTTGAATCGCTTTTACATTTATTTTTTCTGCATCAATAATTATTAATACATACTGTTTGTCATTAGGATTAAAAGTATAAAGTTTTAAAGCGTCATTAAGCAATTTGTCAAGAGAAATATCGGTAGTGTTATCAGGCGTTTCAATAGACTCGAATGCCTTTCCTCGACGTGATAAAATATTTTTGGCTTGTGGTGTTATTTCTGCATTAGGATAGAGGTTTATTAGTTTTTCCAAATTAGCATATAGAGAATCGACCACACTTGTTTGTGCCATCGAAAGGGCTTTTATATATAAAAAATTGGCTTTTAATGGATTATTTTCCGCTTTGCTTAATGCTTGATTAGCGTGATGTAAAGAAAGTAAATATTGACCTTTTTCAAAGGCTTGATAGGTGCGTTTGTATTGCTCTTTAAAATAGCTTTGCTTTTTCTCCATCTCACGATAATAATTCGGGTCTTGAACCAAAATAGCGTAATCGGTGTTCGGATAATTACTTATAATTAAGTTTTTATATTTATTTTTTTTATCTGCGTCTGTATTTTTATCATAGAGTTGATACAGTTGAAAATAAACTTGTAATTGCTGAGGATGGTTTTTAATGCGTTTGACAAAATCCTCGAAAATTAAAAGGGCTTTGTTATTTAGTTTTAAGTCTTCTTTGTAAATAAATCCGGCTTGATAAAGTGCATTGGCAATTTGTGTGTTTGCATTAGCAATTTGTTCTTCTGTACGAGGAATATTTTTTAAATAATAATTTCGTGATTTTGGGTCTGTGTCTGATCCGCCACTTAAGCTGTCGTTGGTGTTTTTGTTTAGCTCTTCGTCTTTATTAATGTCAACCCCAGCTGTATTTACAGCCCGTTTATTACTTAATCTCCAGTTATCCGCCAAAGCTCTATTCCCCCATTTTGCAATAAATTCGGTATAGCCCATACTTCTGGCTTGGGGATTATAAAAGTACCATTGTCCACCCCCTAAAGGCATTCCCATTCCTCCAGGCGAACTTCTCATCTGATTTCCCATAGCAATGCTTTGTTGTTTAGCAAATTCCTCATCGCGTTTTTGATCTTCTTTTTCTCTGATAAGGGAAATGATACTGTCGGCTATAGCATATAATTTAGAATCAGGAAGTTGTCCAAGAAGTAAAAGGCTGTCTTGTTGTTGAACAATACTAAGCTGCTTAGATAAATTATTATAAATACCGGCTTCTTTTATAATTTGATTGTAATTATCGTAGGCAACAGGTAATTGCTGGATAGCAGTATCGTAATAATTAGCAGCTAATGAAAAACGCCCTTTATTAAATAATAGCTCGGCGACTTTTAATGCTGCTTTTGCTTTTTGTGTTTTATTTTCGGTACTGCTTTTTACTGCTGCTCTCAAATTTTTAATGGCAGACAGACTATCATTATCTTTTATGTCAATATCTGCCAAGGCATAATAAATCTGATCTAAATAATTCTTGTTTTTGCTATCTTTTAGCATTTTAAGCAAGTTCTTACGTAAGTCTTTGCCTCCCTCAGAATTGTGAGTATACAAAAATGCCATATTGATTTTTGCATTAAAAGCCATTCTGTAATTGGTATTTAACTTAATAACTCTTTGATAATAAGTGCTTGCTATTCCCGGCTGATTGTCTTCTTGGTTCAGCTGTGCCAAAATATATGATATACGAGCAATTGTTTTTCTATTTATAGGTAATTCTAAAGCATGCTCTAAATGAGGTTTCGCTTTCTCAGCTTGCTTGCTTTTTAAATATAAATCGGCATAAACCAAGTCTAAATTCTTTCTTATAAAGGGTGTTTGTTCTTCATCAGAAATAATACTTAACTCGTTTAAGAGACTAAGTGCTTTTTGAAAATTTCCGGTTTCTATAAATGTTTTAGCTAGCCAAAGTAGAGCATCGTCTTTAATTTTATTGTAATAATATCTACTGATAATAAAATTAAAACTTTGGCGAGCACTGGTGTATTCTTGCTTTAAGAAGTTGGCTTTGCCAATTAGTAAATAGCTATCGTCTATCCACTTACAATGCTCTCTATTTTTAAACCACATACTATGCCTTAGAGCTGTAATAGAACCCTTTTCAATAGCTCTGTCCATATCAGCCGAAATAGAAGATGCCTGTGTTTCGTCGCCATAATTGAAAACAAATAATGTTTTAGTATAATCATCGGTAACATTCTTATTTAATTTTGCTATTCCGTTTTTTAGACTTTCATTTCCATTCCACCAACTATTGTAGTGAGCGGTAAGATTATGGTAGGTACGTCGGCTAAAGGTGTTCTTTTTTGTAGAACAAGACGATAGTAAGAGCAATACAAATAAAAGTACGATTCTGTTTTTTGAAAAAACGGATTTAAACTTATTGATTGATTTTAATTGTTTCAATGACACTATCTGTAAACTGTAATCTTGCAAAAATATTTTAATTTTTCTGAAAACATTTGATTTATAGCAGGAATTGAAATAATTTTTGCTCTAATGTGATAAATTGTGTTGTTTTTGAGATAAAAATCATTTAATCCATATCTTTGCGAAGATAAGATGGAAAAACATAAAGACAAAAAACGATTAGAGAAACTCAGGTATAAGTACCGCTTAGTTTTGATGAATGAAGATAATTTTGAGCAAAAAATTAGTCTTCGTTTATCGCAACTCAATGTTATAGGTATCGTAAGTGTTTTTTCTTTGTTCTGGATTGGTATTATGATTTACATTTTAGCCTTTACTTCTGTACGTGAGTACATCCCTGGCTATACCGATCCGCATTTAGCCTCTCAGGTTTATAAAATGGAACTTGCTTTAGACTCCTTAGAACACAGATATACGTTACAAAATCGCTATATGTCTAATATTCAGCGTATTTTAAGAGGCGAGGATTTTGGGAATAATGAAAATCAGGGTCAGCCAGAAATTTACGATTATAGTAATATTAAAAATACTACTTCTGTTGAGGACTCTATTTTACGAGCTGAAGTAGAAAGTCAAAGTGCGTATAATCTTTATTTTTACGATGCGCAAGCTGTTGATTATGATCGTAATATTACAGATAAAGGATTAATGGTTTTTTTTAAACCCATTAATGGGATTATTACTAATCATTTTAATGCTGCATTAAAACATTTTGCTATTGATTTGGTTTCTGAGAGAAATGATGCCGTAAAATCAGTTTATGACGGAATAGTGATTTTTTCCGATTGGACAATTAATACGGGATATGTTATTGCTATTCAGCATCCCAATAATTTTATTTCTGTTTATAAACACAATTCTGCCCTTTTAAAGCAGCAAGGCGATATTGTTAAATCGGGCGATCCAATTGCAATTATTGGCGATAGTGGAGAGCAGAGTAGTGGCCCTCATTTACATTTTGAATTATGGGCAAATGGCTCTCCGGTAAATCCTCTTGATTATATTTCTTTTTAAAATATTGATTGCCCGCTTTTTGTTGTGAAGATTTCTAATGCTTTCATTCCACGAGCCGAATTCCCTTTTTTATTTAGTCGCGGACTCCAAACGGCAATTGTATATTTATTAGGTTGAAAAGCGATAATACCACCACCAACACCACTCTTCCCGGGAAGGCCTACTGTAAAAGCAAATTCGCCGGATTCATCATAAAAACCGCACGAAAGCATAATAGCATTTATGCGTTTTACCTGACTTTTACTTAATTGCACCGACGAAAAGTGGAATGAGTTTGTAAGGGACGCATAAGGCGAAATAGCTTGTGCCAATTGTTTGCAGCTCATACTAATTGAACATTGGTGATAATAGAAATCGAGTACATCTTCGCAAGAATTTTGGATATTACCATGAGCTTTAAGCAAATGTACTAAAGAGGCATTATGATGTCCGGTTTCTTTTTCTGATTGTGCCACTTTAGGATCAAAATTTATTGTTTTATCTCCTGTTAAATTGTATACAAAATCAAGAAGTTCTTCTTTAGGATTTTCTAAATGCGACAGTAAAATGTCGGCAATAACTAAAGCACCGGCATTTATAAAAGGATTACGAGGTATCCCATTCTCATATTCAAGCTGAACAATAGAATTAAAAGGGCTACCCGAAGGCTCAACACCAACACGCTTCCATATTTTCTCACCCAAAAGAGAAAACGCCATCGATAAAGTAAAAACTTTTGAAATGCTCTGAATAGAAAAACGCTCTTGGCTATCGCCTAATTCAAAACTATCACCATCTTTCGTCTGGAGAAAAATACCAAATTTATCGGGATTGACATTTGATAATTCAGGAATATAATTAGCTATACTTCCTTTTGAAGCAAAGGCTTGGCTTTCTGTATAAACTTGTTGGAGAATTTGGCTGTAATCCATAATTTTAATTTTGGGCAAAGGTAAATTTTTGTTTTATATCTGCTTAATCAGAAAGAGATTGTATTGGGGAATATTATGTAACTTTACTACAGATATAAATTAGTTAGCACCAATTCTAACTTTAGAATGAAAATAGTACTTAGGAAAACTTTCATTTGGCTAGCAATATTCAGTATCGCAATGGGTTTTCTTGAAACCTCCGTGGTAGTTTACTTACGTAAAATATATTACCCTGAAGGCTTTTGTTTCCCACTCAATCCGATAGGTAAGGACATTGTTATTACAGAACTTTTGAGAGAAGTAGCTACAATGATTATGCTTGTGGGAATTGCAATACTAGCTGGAAAAAATGCTGTTCAGCGATTTGCCTTTTTCCTCTTTTCCTTTGCCGTTTGGGACATTTTCTACTATATATTTCTTTATATACTAGTCGGCTGGCCTCAATCATTAATGACTTGGGACGTTCTGTTTCTCATTCCGATTCCCTGGGTTGGACCAGTTTTGTCGCCTCTTATCATTACATTTCAAATGATAGCACTTGCCAACATAATGGTGTGCTTTGATAATAAAGGGATAAAGGCTCGAATCAACTTAAAAGAATGGCTGTTATTTATTACAGGTTCCATCATTGTAATTATGTCTTGGACATGGGATTACTGTAATTACATTATTATCAATAATCCAAATGCATCTATTTGGTCGCTTTCTTCCAAAGAAGTATTGTTTGAAGCCAGTCAGAATTATGTTCCTCAATCATTTAATTGGTTGCTGTTTACAGTTGGCGCTTTCGTGATTTTATTGGCAATATGTTTTTACTATTTAAGAAATAGAACTAGAGAATGAAGATCGCATTGTTTAGATTTTTCCCGAATATGATTGTTCATGGTAAATGATATTAAGATGGAAGCTCATTTTAAGAGATAATTTGATATGAGAATATTATGTAACTTTACTGTGCATATAAATGAGTTGGGATCAATACAACCAAAACACTAATATATTTTCATAATGTTTAAATATTCTCCTATAAATTCATATTCCTTAAGGAATCTTCAAAAGAATCAAATATTCTTCAATAATCCGATAAATTTTAATGATCCATTTGACACCTTCCATCCTGCCGAATTCAAAGAAATTAGCAATGAATTATTTGTAAAGTTTTATTCAAGGTTTAGCAAGAGAAAATTCGATGAAAATGTACTACTTGAAATTTTACAGAAAAGTATTTCAAAAAGAGATTTCATTAACTTCTGTAACGATCACATAGAGTACTTTATTGATTTTAATAGAGAAAAAGAGAATGAAATTTTAAAGAGTAAAAGTAACTTCCTAAGTTATATTAATAATAATTCAGAGGTC
>JAGGWH010000041.1 GCA_021157585.1 Bacteroidales bacterium
ATATTATCTATATTTTTACTATAAATAGTATTATATGAAATAAGTGTAATTGCTTTTGTTTGACCGGGTAAACTATAGGCAACAAAGGATATTCCTTTATCAAACAACATTCGATGTAGCTGACTAAGAGATCCTTTCATCTATTTTAAAAGAATAAAATTTGTAAGACGGGCTGTAGAAACTAAATTGCCATCTTCATCTTTAATTTGAATATCCCAAATATGAGTATTTTTCCCAACATGAATAGTTCGTGCTTCGCCAAAAACCCAACCGCTTTTAACTGCTTTTATATGATTAGCTGTAATTCCCGCACCTCTTACCTCAACATTTTTATCGGCCATTAAAACTGCCGAGCCTATACTCCCTATGGTTTCAGCCAGAGCCAAACTTGCACCACCATGCAATATCCCAAAAGGCTGACGTGTACGTTCATCAACAGGCATTTTAGCTTTTATATAGCCGGGCTCAACAATCATATACTCTATTCCCAGCACTTCCATCATTGTGCCTTTACTGGTTTTATTTATTTGCTCAAGTGAAATTTCCATCATCATCAAATATTATTCTTTCAAGCAAAAATAAACTTAATACCAATAATAACCCTAAATATCAAATAGAAATACTTATTGATATGTAAGAAAATGTACTTTTGCTAAAATTTTATGATGACATCCGAAGAGAAAATAAAATTAAAAGCACTAATAGAAAGCAAGATTAAACGGTTAAACCGACAAATAATCGATTTAAAAGAGCTTACCAAACCTATTGAACCCGATTGTGCTATTGGTACAGTGAGTAGAATGGACGCAATAAATAACAAAAGCATAAACGAAGCAGGATTACGCAAAAAGCAAGAACAACTTAAAGGATTAAGACATACTCTCTCTATTTTCGATCAAGATGAACTTGAACATTGTAGTGTTTGTGGCGAGATTATTCCTATTGGACGTTTATTTATTATGCCCGAAAGCAGAAAATGCGTACGCTGTGCAGCATTAAGTGATTAATAAATCCTACATGCTTACTTGTCTGTTACCTCCTCTTTATTACCTTTGCTAAAGTCAAAAAAAGATCAAATTGAAAAAAATTAGTTGGCTTATATCACTTATCGTTTTTCTTGGGGTTTTCTCCTCCTGCTTGAAAAACGAAATATGCAGTCCGGTAGCCATAGAACTACAAGCCGGCATTTATACATACGCAGAAACGGATGGTATAGTAGATACGGTAGCTACAAAAATTGATATTGACTCCATCTTTGGTATTTCAAATGAAAACAATAATCTGCTTATTAATACAAGCGATACGGAACTAATCAGCTTTCCGTTGAATGATTCCATCAATAAAAGCAGCTTTGTTTTAAACTTTGGTCTTATAAAAGATACCATACATTTTACTTATGATAAGCATTTGCTTTTCCGTTCAGTAAAATGCGGTGTTTCATACACTTACACAATTACAAATATTGATTATACTACTAATTTTTTACAAGATATTATTTTAAGCAATCCGGAAATAGATGTCATTTCAACTGAAAATATTCAATTGGTTTTTTAGCTTTCTCTTGCTAATATCAAGCTCTGCACTTGCACAAGAAAATGTTGCAGGAACTGATGAGGACAGACTAAAAAAATCTGAAGAACCAATACAAAAAGGCGAGCCTAAAAAGCAAAAAGTTTTTTTTGAACGCGATCTTAAATTTGGTTGGGATATGAGTAATCTATTAGTCGGAGCCTTATCATCATCGAGAACAGGCATTGATTTTTCAGTTGATTATTCACTTAAGAAAGATTTGTATGGAATTATAGAAGCCGGAATAAACAGTTATAATGAGACTAGTGACGAAATGGATTATATTTCAGAAGGAACTTATTTCAGATTAGGAGCAGATTTTAAGATGAATAAAAAAGAGTTGAATCCAAGTCGTGATATCTTTTACTTAGGACTTCGTTATGCTTTTGCTTCTTTTGAGCAAAGACTTGAGAACTATCAGATGTATTCTGATTATTGGCCAAATGCAAGCGGCGATAACGTTAGCTTTAACAGTCAGGCACATTGGGCAGAAGCCATAGCCGGTTTTAAAGTTGAAATTATAAAAAATATTTATTTGGGTTTAGGATTACGATTCAAATTTATGATTGTTCAAACAGGTGATAAGACTTTAAAACCAGCACCTTATATTCCAGGTTTCGGAAAAAGTGCAGACGCTATTATAGTTGGATTCAACTACAATATTTATTATAACTTACCCATTAATTATTCCAAAAAAACTTCAAAACGTGCAAAATAAAATCTCATTATATTATCGACTAATATTATTCTTAACTATTATAAGTCCGGGGATTATATTTGCTCAAACCGATGATACATATCCAAAACAAATGGGATTTGGAATAAAAACCGGCATCACATATAGCGGCCTGATTATTGGTATTCCTATCCAGCAAATGAATGCAGGTATAGAACCCGGCTTTGGCTTAATTTTTAGTTATATCGATAAAAAAACCGTTGGGATACAGTTAGAGCTCAACTATATTTCAAAAAGCTGGGAAGAAAATCCTAGTGGTGATTATCTTTTTAAGTCCCAATTAAATTATATTGAATTCCCTATGCTAACCACTCTTCATTTTGGAAACCGATTAAAATTTATAGTTAATTTTGGCCCCTATATCTCCGTTCTTCTTAAAGAAGAATCGAGCCATAATGTAGACCAAACATCGAACTATTTTGAATTCTACGAAAAAAGAGCTCCTCGCAAAGGCGATTTTGGAATATGCGGTGGAGCAGGACTGCGATATCAAAGTAAACTTGGTTTATTTCAACTCGAAGCTCGCTATACTTACGGCTTTCAGAATATTTACGATCCCGAAAAAACTAATATCGATTATTCTAATATGACTAGCATAGGCGTCTTTTTAAGCTATCAATTCTTATTTGCTAATGGCCATTAAAGCTTCCATTCTTTTATTCGATTTGGACGGCACCTTGACTGATCCAAAAGAAGGAATTATAAACTCCATACATTATGCGCTAAAGAAAAAGGGCATTATCGAGAATCAGCCTGAGGAATTACTAAATTTTATTGGCCCTCCCCTACATTTTTCGTTTCAAAATCGCTATCACCTAAGCGATGATGAAACCATTGAGATGGTGCGTATCTTTCGGGAGTATTTTGCAGAAAAAGGCATTTTTGAGAATTCCCTCTATTCTGGAATTCCCGAACTTTTAAAAGCGCTTAAAAAGCAAAAAAAAATCATTTCTCTTGCTACTGCGAAACCAACTCATTTTGCAAAACAAGTGTTGGATCATTTTCAACTTTCTGATTATGTAGATTTTATCGCCGGAGCAAATACTGATGGCAGCAGAACCGATAAAAAAGAGATTGTAGCCTATGCCAAAGAAATTACGGGAAACAAGGCTGATGCAGAATACCTTATGATTGGCGATAGAGAATATGACATTATGGGTGCTCATTTTAATCAGATTGAAGCTTGTTGGGTTAGCTATGGATATGGCGAAGAATCCATTGTGATACAAGAAAAGCCAGAATATGTTTGCGAATCTGTTTCTGAATTAGCGAACCTTTTACTATAAATGAATCACTCTACGAGGGTTTAAAACCCTCGTAGAGTTAAGTTTGCTTTAATCCAACAAAAGTGCGTTAAACAAGAATTTATAAACGCCGCTTGTAGAAGATCTAAAC
>JAGGWH010000042.1 GCA_021157585.1 Bacteroidales bacterium
GGTGATTATTTCTTAAACCTCCAACCCGGTTTTGATGATGCAGGAAATTATGAAAATATTTCTATTACTGTATCTGACGGCTGTTTAGAAACTAATTTTCCTTTGTCAGTTACTGTAATAAATACAAACCGTTTACCAAGTTTCGAGGCTATTGATGCTATTGAACTGCAAGCTGGGAATAGCTTAATTCTTGATATTTTCGCAAATGATCCAGATGGTGATTTACTATTTCTAAGCAGTATAAACGCACCTGCTTTTATCCAATTTACCGATTTAGGGAATGGTGAAGGAGAACTCCAATTAAATCCAAATTTAAATGATGCGGGGAACTATTTATTTGAATTAATGGCTACGGATGCAAATAATGGAGAAAGTTCAATCTCTATTCAGGTAAATATATCTCCTGCACCTGAAAGTGAGCGCATCGTTTTAAGTAAAAGTATGATTACAGACTTGGTAGATGGGGGTTCGCGCTTCAGCCCCAAATATTTGGTCAATGAGCAACACCGTGATCCTTTTCTAAATCAACACGCAAGAAGCAGAAGCTGGGTTCCTTCAAAATATACATCAGAAAGTCCTTTCTCTGTGCTTATAGATTTGGGAACAGAATATTATATCGACTTTGCTATGCTACACGATATGCGCAAAACCGACGACCTTCATATTTCTATTGGAACACCAGATAACTGGGCCGAGATAGTATGCTATACTACGTCTTCGTTTAGGCAATGGAGAGAAGTCGATCTTGGAAGAACCAGTCGGTACGTATTATTAACAATGTACAATACCGTTTATGCACAAATTAATGAAATAGCACTTTATGGTTATGCCATTCATCCTACACAGAAATCAAAAATAGTCGACGAAAATATTACTGGATTTCCTTCTTTCACGATATATCCTAATCCAGCACAAGATTATCTAAAAATAAAAAACAAAACAGCAAATCAAATAATTGAGGTTCTAAGCACAAGCGGAAAAGTGCTTTTAAGAACACAGGAAGATAAAGCAGAAATAAGTCATTTGCCCAATGGGATTTATTTACTACGACTTTTTGATCAAGGAGAAATGATCTTTCAGAATCGGTTTGTAAAATACTAAGATACAAAAAAGGGAGACGATAATCGTCTCCCTTTTCCATAAAGCTCATCATGTTGAGCTTAGTCGAAACATCTTATTTTAGAAAAACAGCATAACCCCATTTTTCAAGAGAAATAGTTTTGGCCTCGGCATCTTTAGAAAATCCATTCTGCATATAACTTTCATAGCCTTCAAAACTTGCATTTTCAAGAGTAAAAGTCTTAACCTCATCAGAGAGATTTAGTAAAACTCTAACATTACCACGATCGAAAGCAAAAATTTGCTTATCGGCAGAACTAGCTAAACGCACAAAACGCTCACCATACATTCCATTCCACAAAGCCTTTTGATTATGTTTCAGGCTTGTGAGCTTCTTAAAAAAATCGGTTTTACTATATCCTTCCCAAGGGATTAAATCTTTTTCAAAGAACAATAAACGCTTGTTTAAAGCTGCTTCCTGACCGTTATAAATCAAAGGCATATCACCAATAGTAAAACTTAAAACGGATAAAGCATCGGCTGCATCGCCCAAACGCTCTTCAACTGTTCCATTCCAAGAATTCTCATCGTGATTTGAGGTAAAATACATTTTGTAACTTCTATCCGGATACTCTTCATCCAAAGTATCAAAATAAGCATTCATTTCATTAGCATCAATATTTCCTTTGGCAATTTCATTCATTAAATGATGCTGATGCCAACCGTAATCCATATCAAAAGCTTTTTCTACAAGTTCAGCTTTCTCAGCTTCAGCAAGCATAAATACAGGTTTTACATTATCAAGAGCAGTGCGAGCATCTTCCCAAAAATCTGTTGGAACCTCTCCAGCCACATCACAGCGAAATCCATCAATATCCATATCGCGTACCCAGAACAACATATCGTTTTTCATCGCTTCGCGCATTCCTGCATTATCATAATTAAAAGCAACAACATCTGTCCAATCGAAAGGAGAAACCATTACCCCTGTGCTATCTTTTTCGTAATACTCAGGATGTTCTGTTACCCAAGCGTGATCCCAAGCACTATGATTTGCAACCCAATCGAGAATAATATGCATTCCTAATTCGTGAGTCTTTGCAATAAGAGATTGCATATCTTCCATAGTTCCAAACTCAGGATTTACATCAACATAATCTCTAATAGAATAATAAGATCCAAGACTTCCTTTTCGGTTTTCAATCCCGATGGGATATATCGGCATCAACCATAAAATATCAACTCCCAATTCCTTAAGTCGAGGCAACTCAGCTTCAAAAGCTTTAAAAGTACCAGCTTCGGTATACTGACGAACATTTACTTCATAAATCACTGCATTCTTCGACCATTCTACAGGTAAATTAGATTCTACAACGGCTTCTTCATTAGTATTTTTTGATGCTTGATTTCCACAAGACTGAAGAATCAATCCAACACTAATCAAACCCATAATTATTAAAATATTTTTCATCATTAATTTTTTTTATTAAACATTCCGGTTAAGGAGCAAATATACAATAAAATCTATGTTGTAAATTTAGTTTATCGAGGCTATAGCAGACACTGAAAATCAAATTAATTGCTACATTTGTTTAAAATGATGACAATGTCGGCTTGGAAATCACATTTAGTTGGATTTAAGAATTACTTACGTTTAGAGAAATCTCTTTCCAATAATTCTATTGAAGCTTATTTACGTGATATAGAGAAACTTATTAGTTATTTAGAGCTCAATCAACTTAACGTACAGCCACAACATCTTGAATTAGAACATCTACAGAATTTTCTTAAATGGGTAGCAGAATTAGGATTAGGAGCACGTTCACAAGCTCGTTTAATTTCTGGCATTAAAGCATTTTACAAATACCTGATTTTAGAGAATTATCTTAAAAATGATCCAACGGAATTACTCGATTCTCCAAAGTTAGGATCAAAACTTCCTGAGACACTTTCTATAAAAGAAATTGATGCTATGATTTCTCAAATTGATTTGAGCAAAGCCGAGGGAGAGCGTAATAAAGCAATGTTGGAAACACTTTACGGATGCGGATTACGTGTAAGCGAACTAATAAATTTAAAACTTTCGAATATATACGTAGATGAAGGATTTATACGAGTTATTGGCAAAGGAGATAAAGAACGCTTGGTTCCTATCGGATCTCAGGCTTTAAAACAAATCTCTATTTATGTTGAGCTTTCGAGAGTTCATTTAGATATTCAAAGAGGATACGAAGATTATGTTTTTTTGAACCGAAGAGGAAAAGTACTTACAAGAAATATGGTTTTTATAATTATTAAGGACTTAGCAGTAAGGGCAAGTATTCATAAAAACATCAGTCCACATACTTTCCGCCATAGTTTTGCTACTCATTTAGTTGAAGGAGGAGCCAATTTACGCGCTGTACAAGAAATGCTAGGTCACGAATCCATTATCACAACCGAAATTTATACCCATCTCGATAGGAACTATTTAAAAGAAGAAATTCTATTTCACCATCCACGTTCAGGAAAATCCTAAACGTCTTTATCTATAGTTCCGTCGTCTTTAATATAAACACCAAAGTTTATTGCTTGTAATTTTCCATCTATAAAATAAAAATCCATAAGAGCATCTTCGCAACTCAAACGTCTTTCGCCCCACTCTTCTTCATCTTCTTCAAAATTAGTATAGCCATTGGCTTCCATAAGAGCCTTTGCTTCTGCTTCGGTTTTTTCAAAGATATTTACTCCAAAAAGAGTAGCAGCTTTATTGTCTACATCAAAATTAGAAACAATAGGTTCTATCAGTCCTTCCAAGAAAACGGTAATCCCTTTTTCGGGAAAAGATAAAATTGTGGTTTTAAGATCATCGTCCGTACGAACATCTTCAGCTGTTTCGGGTTGACCCATAATTTTAGTAAGGTTTCCGGGAATTTCACCAAACAATATATCACCTAATCCTATTTTTGGTTTAATTTCTAGATTCAACATTTTAATTTCATTAAGTTAACATTAGCATTCATAAGAAAACAAATATATAATAAATATTAAGATAGGGGAATTTTTTAAATTAATTTATCATTCGAAAAAAAGAAGAATCTCTTTTAATACCAAAAATATTATTTATCTTTGTAGCCGCAAATTGGTCCAATAGCTCAGCTGGATAGAGCAACAGCCTTCTAAGCTGTAGGTCCTAGGTTCGAATCCTAGTTGGATCAC
>JAGGWH010000043.1 GCA_021157585.1 Bacteroidales bacterium
ATCTGCGTAAACTATCTGCGTTTGATCTGCGTGAACCTTTCTTTTATTTGTTTATCCATCAGAAATACATTTATTCCAAAACCTTTGAATAAAAAGAAAACAATTTTTCTTCTTCGCTTTCCCAATTGTATTTCTCTAAAACAAGTTCTTGACCTCTTTCACCCATTTTTGACGCCATATCCTTATTGGAATATAAATGATTAATAGCGCTGGCGATTGCTTTTGGATTATTAGGGTCTATACAAAATCCTAGTTCATTTTCCTCTATAATGCCTTTCCAGATGGGAAAGTCAGACGCAATAAGTGGTAATCCTTCAGCCATATATTCAAAAAATTTATTGGGTTGAGCATCGATATGGTTAGGTAAGGGGAGAAATGGAATTAATCCAACAAACGATTGCTTGTAAATTGTCAATAATTCTTCGCGTTTAAGAAGTCCATAATAGATAACTTTTGAAAAATTGGGATGTGATTTCACTTCCTGCTCAATTTCTGTATTGATAAAAGCACCAGCCAGATGTAATCGAATAGTAGTATTGCAATAGGAGAGAGCATCCAATAAAGTAATTATGCCACGTATCCGACTAATAGCCCCAGTATAACAGATATCATTTTTTGTTTTGAATGATATTTTTGCCGTTTTTCTAATAGATAATTCTGGAAAGTTCTGAATAGATCGTGTGTCCTTATTAATCTTCTTAAACCGTGATTCAATAGCTGGAGTAGCCGTAATTATACCACTAAAAGTATGACTTATAATATTTTCAATTAGTTTGAAAGTAAGGGAGATAATCTTAAGAAAAGGTTTTGGAAGCCATTCTCTGCCTAATAAACTTTTGGGAACATCTTCGTGTACATCGTAAATCATTTTTTTACCCAGCAAGCGAAGAATTAATCCAACAAATATCAGTTCCGGATCGTGAAAATGATACAAATCAGCTTTTACATTTAGAGCTGATTTTAGAATTTTAAAAGGCAATATACAGAACCGTTTAAAACGACCCTCTTTATAACCAATATCATGAATGGAAACTCCTTTCAGTTTTTCAAATCTTTTCCCATCAGCTACTATAAGAGTAACTTCAAATCCATCCTTATTTGCTAATGAAACACATTCTTTTTCAAAAATGCGCACATCATTGCGAGGATGGGCAGTTGTAAGATGGCAGACTTTTTTATTTGTCATTCTTAAATACAAATTGAAATCGTAAATTCATTTCGATATTTTGTTTTCCGTTGATAATATGTTTTATTCGCAACTATACAACCACGTCATCACGTAATTATTCTTTATTTCTCGCTGATTTCCGCTGATAAAAGACGCTGATTTTCGCAAAAAATTATCAAATGTACATATCCATAAATCCTTTATCCCTTTTCTGCGATAATCTGCGAATGCATTTGTGGCCTTACTTGTCCCCGTGTGAACGAAGTGAGTATACGGGATCTGCGAGACTCTTTTGTTTTACGCTGATAATTATTTTTACCGCAAGGTTCGCTATTTTTTGTCATTCTGACGACTTTTTAGGAGGAAGAATCTCATAACTGTTAGAGTCAACTTCCTTGAGTGCTTAGCCGTTCTTCGGTAAACTCAGGATGACTACAATTAAAGTTGAATATAAAGTACTTCAAGAAAACCATTTATTAAATACAGACTCATTCACTTTGTAAATTGGATTTTCTTAATGAATTTACTGGTGTAATCGGCCATAAACAATGGAATATTTAATAAGCCATTGTCATATTTGAAATTCTTCATCGAATAACGCAAGCTTAATTTAGGATTGTATTGTTTTCTGAAAACAGACAAACTCTTACTTCTAATATTTTCACTTGATTTAACTTCTATCGGTATAATGTCGTTTTCAGACTGTAGTATGAAATCGACTTCTGCTTTGTTTTCCGATTTCCAGTACCTAGCTGGTGTTCCAAATTGGTGGATCAAACTATTTACTATATAATTTTCTGTTAGAGCTCCTTTGAATTCAGTAAACAATCTATTTCCCTCTGTAATTGCTATAGGGTTTAATTGTGACAAGCTACGCAAAAGACCTACATCAGGTAAGTAGATTTTAAAAGCAGATAAATCATCGTAAGCTGACAGGGGAAGAGAAGGCTTTACAGAACGATATATTCTATAGACTAAGCCGGCATTTATTAACCATTGCAGTGCATTTTCATATTCTCTAGCTCTAGCTCCACTTTTTATTGATTGATAAAAAAATTTGTTGTTATCACGAGCTAATTGTGATGGTAATGAATTCCAAATATAGTTTATTTTAGGAATGTCTTTATTTTCTATATGTTTTGAGAAATCTAGCCTATAAGCATTTAATATATTTGTTAGTGTTTCCTCTGTTAATCCAACATCTTGATGCTTGAGCAGTTTTACTGCGGCTTCTGGCATTCCCCCAGAAATAAAATACATTTTTAGCTTTTCCGTTAAAGGGTTGAAAAAAACATCAGGAATTAATTTAATTTCATCAATGCTTTCAATATAGGTATAGAGTGCTTCGTCTGCCTTTGCTAAAAACTCTCTAAAAGAAAGAGGGTAGAGTTGAATGAAATCTACTTTGCCAACAGGAAAAGATGCTCCTCTGCTTATAGCAACTCCTAATAATGAACCTGCACAAGCAATTACATATTCAGGAGCTTCCTCTGCAAAATATTTTAGCGAATTTAATGCCTCATTGCATTCTTGAATTTCATCAAAAATAATAAATGTTTTCCCAGCTAGTATCGGTTTACCTAAGGCTAATGAAAGATTTTGAAGGATTCGCTTAGGCTCTTTGGTGTTTTTAAAAAATTGCTTTAACTCCGTTTGGCGTTCGAAATTAAAATAGGCTATCCCCTCAAAATGATGTGTTCCAAAATATTTTAATAGCCATGTTTTACCGACTTGCCTAACTCCTTGTAAAATTAAAGGTTTACGTTCTGGATTATTTTTCCAGTCCAGAAGTTTGTGCTCTATTGATCGTTTTATTATCATAAATCACATTTTAAATGCTAATATAGTGAAATAAATCACATAATAGACATTAAATATCGGATAATTACTTGCGACTCGCAACTTACAATTCATCATCTACAATTACTGTTTTTGCTTTTACCACGAAGGAACACCAAGTACACACGAAGGAACACTAAGCTATTCGTGTTAAGGTTAAGTTTCCTAAAAGTGTCTAAAGTAAGCTGCAGTTAAAAGTACTTGAAGTGAGAGCTTTGCAAAACCGTTCCGCCTTCTTATCGAGCATTTCGAGATATCTCCGGGAAGCTCTTTTTATTTTTCACGCGGATTCCTAGTGATTAAAAAACGCTAATAAACGGAGATAGTGTATTATTGATCTTAAAGATTAGTGAGAAACTGTGAAAGCATTTGTGTCTTAATTGAGATTTTTTTTACGAAGATTAATTAGCACATTATCACTACTTGTCCCGAGACGAAGGATTCGGGATCAGCTCATTTTCACATTAACTAAGAAAACCACTTTTTATACATAGCCCAATGCGCTTTATAATAGTCTGGATTTTTTAGACTGCTAATAATTCTTTTCCGTACGGATGATTTAAAGAAAAATAGAAAGAACTGTGTGATATAACGGTAAATCCTAAAAAAAATAAAATAAATTTTCGAGGAGAAGTTAGCTATAGTTGGATATTTCCAAATGAGTTTAATACGATAAATATAACGTTTTATTTTGGGCGTATCCTTATAATCTAACCCATTAGGACTATCCAAAATATTAGCTGATAAGGCAATATAAGTATTCAGTTTATCAAAATAATAGCCAAACTTTTTACTGATTTCCAGTGGGTTTTCTCTTTTTGCAAGAAGCATTAAATCGTAGCTTTGTCGTAGTAATAATTTGTACGTCGATTTTGCTTTATCATTCATTTGTACGTTCATCATATTATGCAAAGTCATATCCTTATCCGAAAGGATTAATGCTCCAAGAGGTGACTGGCTTTTATTAATCTTTCCCTTTACCGTTTTCCAATTGAATTTTTTATCGTATTCTCCTTCTAATAACCTACGGTGAACTTCAACGGAGGCTATTTTATTATCTTTAATAAGCTCATTTAAATGGCGATGCTCGCCAAAAGCAGTTTCTCCAAATTTATTATGTTCGACATAGCCCTTGTTTTTTAGTAAATCCCAAGCTCTTTTGGCCTCGTTTTCTTCTAGCAATAAATCAATATCACTTAACATTCGCTCTGCAATATCTTCGTATAATCCGTCTAGTAAATGTGCTGTTCCTTTAAGATAAACAGGTTTTAAATTATTAGATCGAAGCAGTGTAGTAATATCTTCAACTTGATTTAGTATTGCTCGATTCCGTTCTCTATTTTGATCAGTAATATCTTCAAGATGTTCGCATAAATCATCAGGTAAAAATTCCAGTAAATTATTTCTTTTTAAATTGAGATAGAGAGCAGGCAAAACCAATTGATTGCTGCTTTGATAAACCAGTGATTCCCAACTGACTTTCCCTGATTGTAGAACTTTTTGAATTTCCAAAGCGCGCTCAGGGTGTACAGCTAATGACAAACACTTTCCAATAAACCAAAGGGTTTCCTGACTATTCATTTTTTATAAG
>JAGGWH010000044.1 GCA_021157585.1 Bacteroidales bacterium
GCAAGATCGTGAATATAGGTATCGTGGATGCATAAATTATTAAAAACAGGGTAGGGAATAGGAGGGTTTCCTCCAAAATCTTTTTTGGCATAAACGCCAAAGAATGTGGTAGGTAAACCTTCAATTTCAACAAATTCTACTTCGCAGTCGCTGCTATATTCTAAGAAACTTAATCCACTAGTTTCTCCTTGTAATTTGAAGCCATAATGTACATTTGGATCACCTTTTCCGCTTAGTTTTATGTATTTACAGTTCTCAAAACTCAAAGCTCCCCAAACTGTGGTATTGATATGCACTTGTCCTCCATCGTTGATAAAGACGATAGGAGAATTCTCGTTTCCTTCAAAACCTTTAAATTTTAAAGTTTCGGTTCTTCCAGATACAATTTTAATGGTATCTCCACCAACAGGCGTTGGACTAAAGTCGCTTGGTAAAACATAGCTTGTGGATGCTTCAACGTAAAATAGGTTTTGAGCTTGGACGGCTGTACTGCTAAGTATGACAATAAAGGTCAATACAAAAGCAATGTAAAAGCTTAACTTTTTCATTTTTTTTGGTTTAAATATGTTTATGCGAAAATCTCGCAAGCAAAATTCGACCCTTAATGCTTACACAATTCTACGAATATTTATTGGAATGGTTTGGATAAATGTTTGAGTGTTCACTTTCAAGCTATGAAAGTATAGATATGTTTAACGAACGTGAAAAGTGGTGATCAGGTTTTAAAAACGATTTAATCTACTTTAATAAATTTTGTTTGAAATATTAATTGTTCTTCGCCAATAACTCGAATTATATAAACTCCGTTTGGAAAATCGAATAAATCTACTTGAGCATCATAAGTACTTAACATTACAGATCCCATAATGTTTAATACTTCTAGTTTTTGCTCAGGTGTTTTATTTCTAATGAAGATGCGATCTTTTGCAGGGTTTGGATAAACCGTATAATCTGCTTGTTCTTCTATTTCGATAAATGCTGCTGTTCTTTTTGAAGGACTCATAATATATCCGTAAAGAGCAATTTCGTTTATCTGAGCATTTATGGTATTAGTCATACTTAATAACAGATACCTACTGGTTAATTTCATATCTACTTCTCTCCATTTTCTCAATTCTGAAGTAGAAAGAGTAGAAATATTTGTCCAGTTATCAGGAGAACCAATAGCAATATCAAGATCCGCAGTATTACGCATATCGTGTAGCATGGCGTGATCAATATAATGTTCTTTACCTAAGTCTATCATCACTCGATAAACGCCAAGAGCAGTTTTTCTTAATGGCACCCAACTTTTACTTCTTGCATGTTCATTAAAATATGGATCTAAGGTTTGTTCATCAACAAGGTAGTTTGGACTATAGCTTGATCCACCATCAACCAAATCTGTTATCATAGTGCTATTCAAAACAATACGATCAACAGTTGGTGGAATATAAGCTTGAATATTTATAAAGCTACTTGTACTTGCACCAAATTGATCTTCAACAATTATTTCGATATCATAGCTTCCTACATCTTCCATTAAGGGATTTATCTCTAGATTTCCTAAACCATTTCCAAAATCGTTAAGAATAACAAAATCGGGTGCGTTTACAGAAAATAAATAAAGTGCATCACCATCAATATCAGAGCTGCTAATATCAACTACAATAGGATATCCTATAATTAAAGAAGCAGAATCGGCTACGCTAAGCGTTGGAGCTGTATTGGCGGCATTGAATACGGTTACGGTAACAGAAACGGGTAAGTGATGTTCTAAACAACCGTCAGTAGCAAATAATTCTATACTATAATCTCCAATATCGGCTGTGCTAGGATTCATCGTTAAAGTATAATCACCTACCGCATTTTCTGTAAGTGTCATAAAGTTGGTTCCGTTAATTAAATAAAGCTCAAGTTCATTACAAAGTGCAAATGCATCATCAATTACAGTAATTGGAAGATCAAATGTTTCGTTTTCAGAAATTCTTACTGATTCTAATGTTTGAATCTCAGGTGCTTGATTAACAATGATATCAGGAATTTCATCTAAAGAATAACCATATAAAGCCACTTCATTTATTTGGGCTAGATTGGTATTATACATGGAAAGAAGAATGTATTGTGTTTCTATTTGCAAAGTAATTTCACTCCAAACCGTTCTTAAAGAAGTCGTATATACATTTACTTCCGTCCAATTTCCTGGTTCTCCTATTGAGATATGAAGATCTTCTGTATTTCTCATATCGTGTACGAAAGCTTTTTCAATATGATATATTTCTCCTAAATCAATCATAGCTTCAAAAGTTCCGCTTGTTTCTCTTCTGGTTGGAGTCCAGCTCGAGCTTGTAGGATGCTCATTATTTAATGGATCCAAATTTTGCTCATCAACAAGAAATAGAGGACTTTTATTCGATAAGCCATCTACGAGATCAGTAAGCATTGTATTGGTAAGAACGATTCTTTCGGCAGTTGGTATTTCATATACTTGGAAGTTTACATCAATACTCGCAAAACCTTCATTTTCGTCAATTACTTTCACTTGAAAATAATAATTGCCTGTATCTGAAACACTAGGATTAACACTTAATTGACCGAGACCATTTCCATTATCGCTAAGGATTACAAAGTTAGGTGCATCGATAAGACTAAGACTTAAAGCATCATTATCTAAATCGCTAGAAATAATATCTACGGAGATGGAATTATCTGTTGTAATTTGAATAGGATCGATAGGATTGATTATTGGTAATCGGTTTAGATTTTTTACTTGAATATTAACGGATAAACTGTCATTTAAACATCCATCTGTTGCTACAAGAACAAAATTGGTATAATTGCCAGCATCTTGAAAGTTAGGCTGTAGTGTTAAAGTGAATTCATTTGGTGTAATCTCTGTAATGCTAGCAAAACTAGGTAGGTTGATAGAAGATAAGCTTAAGGAATTACAACCTTCAAAAGCATCGTCGAGAATGTAAATGGGGAAGTCCATAATGTCATTCTCGTTGATTGTAATTGTCTCTGCTGTTTGTATTTGAGGCTTTTGATTGACCTGAACAACAGATTTATAACTAATTTCGATGCCGTTGATTTTATCTTTATTTTCAATCTGTTCAAAATCTAGATTTAAATTACCGTCGATAACAGCTACCTCATAAGCCAATTCATAAGCTTCCATTCCTGCATTTTCGAAAATATTGAAATTGTTGAGAATTTTATCCTCTTCAAGGATAACATTAAATCTTGGAGAAGTATTTTCATCTACTTCTTTTTGACGTTCGGCAAAGAATAATTTTACATTATAAACACCAGGTGTAGGCAATGGAAATTCGAATTGCATTTCTATACCTTCGGCACCATCGTAACGGTAAGGTCCAAATAGGGCAGCAGGAGCAGAAGTAGTATTAGTTCCTTTAAAAAACCAACTTCCGGTTCTTAAAAAGTGTTGTGTTCCATATTCAGCTTCAATCTCAATATCCGATTGCCAATTCATTAGCGTATCTTCAATTTCTGGTCCGCCAAAGTTTACACGGTAAAGTAAACGACCATCTGTAAGTGTTGCTGGAGCAATAGTTAAAGTTAAATAGCGTGTTGTTGGCTCACCATAACAATCATCAGCAATAACTTCTATTTGATAAACGCCTTGGTCTTGAATTTTGGGTTGTAAATCTAAAAATACCTGATTGCCTTCGTGTTTAATCTTGGCAAAAGAGAGATCGGAATTAATCGTATATAAAATACTATCGTTATCTAAATCAAATGCTGTAACTTCAATGAGTGACTTGGAAGTTGCTTCTATGCTGGAGCTAGTTTCAAAACTTAAAACCGGGTTTTGATTGGCTGGATCTTTAATGGCTATAACAACAGTTTGACGATCATATGCGTGATGACTCTCATCGTAAACAAGGATTCCAATTCTATAAACACCAATATTTTCTAGTGTTGGATTGATATTCAATTGCGCCGTACCATTCCCCGTTTCGATTAGTTGAATAAAATCAGGTGTATTCTGTGCTTCAAAATGCATTTGATCAAAATCAGAAACGGAAGCCGCTAAATTTAAGCTTGTGCTTTCAGAATAAAGAATCAAAACATTATCGATAGAATCTAAAACAGGTGTATTGTCGTAAATATGAGACAAACCTGAAACTGGTCCCATTGTTTGATATGCGATCGGATTTTCTAGAGAATTCTGAAAGATTCCGCCCACAAGTGTATATTGAAAATCGGCAATTGTAGTTGCCATATTATTTTCTACTATAATATTATGTGTTGAAATAACAGAATTTTTAAAGAAAGTTGAGTCTGGGCTATAAAAGTTATTCGCTATATAAAGGTCATTGTGTTCATTCAGATTTTTAATAATTTCAGTACTGTTAATATCGCTAATGTAATTATCCACAACATTAATGGAGGAAAAAGGTAAAGGTTCAAATCTATCGTCGATAAATATTCCTTTTGAATCTTGAATGAAATTATTTTCCAATGTGATATCTCCGTTTCCTAAAATAATTACTCCGTAACCTGTTGATTGTAGTATAATGTTATTATAAACTTTCCCCACGGTATTGATCCCGATTTGCAGATTATTGTTTTGCGTTGGCATATTCTGAATGCCTGTATTCAAGAAGAAGTTATTATAGATTTCAATATCATCAATAGCATTTGCAATTTGAACCGATTCGCGCTGCGTATTTACAACTACATTATTATATATGCGCAAATGACGAAATTCCATTCCTGGAGCAGTAGTTTCACCAATATACATGGCTTCAGCTACATCGTGAATATATGTATCGTGGATGCTTAAGTTGTTAAATACAGGATAAACATCTTGTGGGTTGCCACTAAAATCTTTTTTTGCACTTATGCCGAAGAATGTATTTGCCAATCCTTCTATTTCAACAAATTCTACTTCACAATCGCTGCTCAATTGCTCAAAGCTTAAACCACTGGTTCTGCCTTGTAATTTGAAACCATAATGCGTATTTGCATCGCCAGTTCCCGTGAGCTTGATGTATTTGCAATTAACAAAACGAAGTGCGCCCCAGTCTTCGGTGTTAATGCGTACTTGTCCACCGTCGTTAATGAATATGATTGGATTCTCTTCGTTTCCTTCAAAACCTTTAAATTGTAAAGTTTTGATTCTGTCGGAACTGATTTTTATGGTATCTCCGCCAACGACTCTTGGTTCGAAGTTTTCTGGTAAAACGTAAGTTTGATCTACCGAGATATGAAATGTATTCTGGGCTATGGCTGGTGATAAAGTCAGCACTAGATTTAGAACTATGATAATTACTATTGAAGGATATCTCATTTTCATTTTGTCAATTTTTTTTGCCTGCAATGCAAGCTAGTAATGTTGAATCCTTCTTGGTTGTATTTTATTACGGCAAATCACTAAAATAGATTCTTAGAATAAGATACCGTTAGCTATGAATACGTAAGTGTGTGCTTTTGATTGAAAATTGTAATGTTAAGAAGAGTTTTTTTTGCAAAAAAAAGCCCCTTTCGACAAAACGAAGTGGAGGAGAAATCTTAAACTAGTATATGGAGATTTCTCGCTATCACTCGAAAGGGGAAAACGTTCGGAATGACTTCGTTTTTATGGTATTTGCATTATGCGACTTAATTACAAATTAAGCCGAGCGTAGGTCAGGGTTACACTCCAAGTGAAGCCTTGACTAGATAGCAGCTATTAATTAACAAACGATGAAACGTAGCAGAGTTAGCAGGGAAATCTGTTTCAACAAAGGGAGATTTCTCGCTATCGCTCGAAAGGGAAAACGTTTGGAATGACTTCGCTTTTCGGTGGTATTCGACTTAATTACAAATTAAGCCGAGCGTAGGTCTATTCTAACAAATAATTCTTTGCTAGTGCCTTAAATTTTTGCACTTCATTTGTTACCCAAGCTTTATCTCTTTTTAGTTCAGCTGCCATAATTTTAGCCACTTTTGGAGCAGCATCCATACTTGCTTTGGCATCAAGTAAAAGCCAGCGTGTTCTTCGCGATAAAATGTCTTCTACTTTCAAAGCCATTTCTTCTCGGACAGTCCAAATAATTTCACCAACAACATAGGGAAAGTCAGGGTGAATTTTTTCTTGATACTCTGGTTTTTCTTTTAAAAAAGCTTTTATTTTTTTTGCGTCAGAACCGAAGTTTTCTTTTAAATGATCTTTAGAGTCACGAGGCTGTGCTCCGTGAATAGAAAGTTTAGTTGTTCTCGATTTTTTGGGATGAACTTGAGCAATAATTGCTGCTTGATCAACAGTGTCTTCTGCCATTTTTCTATAAGTAGTCCATTTTCCTCCTGCAATGGTTACTAAGCCACTTCGGGAAATTAAAATACTGTGCTCGCGTGAGATAGCGGCAGTACTTTCGTCATCGCCAGAAGTTACCAAAGGTCGTAAACCTGCAAATACACTTAATACATCTTTACGTTTAGGATTTTTTATAAGATAGCGTGCAGTATGTGTCAAGAGGAATTCAATTTCTTCCTCAAGCGCCACAGGTTCTAGATCGAAGTTATTTACTGGTGTATCCGTTGTTCCAACAACCAATCGGTTATGCCAAGGAATAGCAAAAATAACACGTCCATCATCGGTATGAGGAACCATAATTCCCGTTTCACCAGGAAGGAAAGATTTGTCTAAAACAATATGCACTCCTTGACTGCCACTAATTATGGGCTTGCATGCTGAATCACTCATTTTTCTAATGCTATCAGAAAATACACCTGTGGCATTTATTACGGCTTTGGCTTTTAGGGTATAGCAGTCGCCAGTTTCTTGATCGTTTACTTCAACGCCACTTATCAAATCATTGGTTTTAATTAGGTCTGTAACTTTAAAATGATTGAGAATACAGGCGCCTTGCTCTTCAGCAGTTTGTGCTAGATTTATCAATAGCCGAGCATCATCAAACTGACCATCGTGATAGATTACACCTCCTCGTAATCCTTCTCGCTCAATAGTGGGGATACGGGCGATGGTCTCCTCGAAAGATAACATTTTTGAAGGCCCAAAAGTTTCTTTGCCGGCCATCATATCGTAAATTTTCATTCCAATACCATAAAATGGACCTTCCCACCAATCGTAATTTGGAACTACAAAAGGTAAATCGTGAACCAGATGAGGCGCATTTCGGCGTAATATTCCTCGTTCTTTAAGTGCTTCAAGAACCAAGGAGATATTTCCTTGTTGTAAGTAACGCACACCACCGTGAATAAGTTTGGTGCTTCGGCTGGAAGTGCCTTGACCAAAATCGGCTTGTTCTAAAAGAAGCGTTTTCAAACCACGTGAAGCAGCTTCAACAGCTGTTCCTAAACCAGTAGCTCCGCCACCAATAATGATAAAATCCCATTTTTTCTCGCTCGAAAGCTGTTTAATCATTTTTTCTCTGTTCATTGCGCTAATTTTTTGTCTTTTTATATTTGATTTGGTGTCTTATTTTCTGAAGCGATTTTAACCATTTCTTAAAACTGAAAGGCGTTTTTTCTTTTAGGAATAAATTGAGTTGTTGAATAAATTCGGGATTCCTTAAATAACCAAAAGATTTATGAGGATTCTTAACTCCACGACTTTCATAGTCGTTAATAATCTCAAAGTCAATGGGAAATATTCCTTTTGAGTTTGGAGCAAAATCATTACTTAAATCAAAATTAAGAGCCACTTTATCTTCTAAGTCGGCAAAATTGAGCCAAGTTCTAGATATACAATCGGGCGTTGTTGGTGTGAACTTTTCATAATTTTTTTTCATTTCTTTAGCTATATTAGCACGGATAAGTGGTAATCCTAAGGGAGACCCCATAGTAACAAAAGTGTGAATTTTTTGTCTTTTGAGCTCAAATTGCAATACATCGTAGGCAATAATACTTCCCATAGAATGCCCGATCAGCAAAATATCATCGAACTTGTATTTTTCAAGCATATTAACTAAACGCCGACGTGTATTCGCTTTTAAAGTTTTTTGTTTCCCGGTATTGCTATAGTACATATCCAATTCCTTAAAATAGCGATGCATAATGATATCGTTAACTCCCTTGTAATTCAAGCTTAAGTCATCGTTTAGGAAGACTTTTTCTAACTGACTTTCAATAAATTGCAGCATTTTTTTACGAAAGCTTTGGTCTTTCTCAGGTGCCTTTGGATGCGGAGATAGGGTATAAGGTTCTTCAAGAAAATAGGGGTCTTTTTTATCGATAATCTCAAGACTTTCGGGCTGCTCATAAATTAAATCTGCCCAGTAAACCAACTCCAACTTGAATTTTGGAGCTTTAATTCCTGCTAATTTAAAACCTTCTTCAATAGCAGATATCCACCATTTTTCAAGAAGATTTTTTTGCGGTTTGTTTCCTAGTCCGTGGATGCCGATGATTATTTTTGACATACTATTAATTAGTTCTTTTTAGTATTTCTTTGTATTTAAAGCAAGTCGTTAAATGATCATTTACCATTCCGCAAGCTTGCATATGGGCATAAATAACTGTGGAGCCTACAAATTTAAATCCTCGCTTTTTTAAATCTTTACTGATGGTATCAGACAGAGGTGTATTGGCAGGGATCTCACTCATAGTTTTGAATGTATTCTGAATGGGTTTCCCGTCTACAAATGCCCACAAATATTTACTAAATGAGCCAAATTCTTCTTGAACTTTCATAAATGCTTGAGCATTGTTAATTGCTGCTTTTATTTTTAGTTTATTTCTGATTATTCCTGCATTTTGAAGAAGTTTACTTTCTTTGTTCGCGGTGTATTTTGCAATTTTTTTATAGTTAAAATGATCAAATGCTTTTCGGAAATTCTCTCTTTTCCGCAAAATAGTAATCCAACTTAGTCCTGCTTGAAAAGTTTCCAGAATTAGAGATTCAAATAAGATAGCATCGTCGTAAACCGGAACTCCCCATTCCTCATCGTGGTATTTCTGGTAAAGGGGATCATCTCCAGCCCAATCGCAACGGTTTTTGTGTCCCTCAATTGTCATTTATTAATATTTCTTCCAAATATAAGAATTTTGCTTCTATAAAAAATGCTTTTTGTACGGCTTTGCTTAAGAAATGATTATTTTTGTTGCATAAACAGAAAATAATTATGTCTGAAAAGAGAAACTGGGTTAGTCTACACGATTTTGAAGAAATAAAACTAGAATATTGGGAAGGAATTGCCAAATTAACAATCAATCGTCCGCGGTATTATAATGCTTTTACACCAACGACGACTACGGAAATGGCTGTGGCAATGGAAATTTGCAAAGAAAATCAAGATGTTCTCACCATTGTTTTAACGGGTGAAGGCGATAAAGCTTTTTGTGCTGGTGGTGATCAGAATGTAAAAGGAAAAGGTGGATACATTGGAAAAGATGGTATTCCTCGTTTGAATGTTTTAGAAGTTCAGAAAAAAATTCGCTCCATGCCAAAGCCTGTAATTGCAATGGTAAATGGATTTGCGATTGGTGGAGGCCATGTTTTGCATATTGTTTGTGATTTAACTATTGCTTCTGAGAATGCTATATTTGGTCAAACAGGACCTAAAGTTGGTAGTTTCGATGCTGGTTTTGGATCTTCTTATTTGGCTGCTATTGTTGGACAAAAGAAAGCACGCGAGATCTGGTTTTTAAATAAACAGTATACGGCTCAAGAAGCTATGGATATGGGCATGGTGAATAAAGTTGTTCCTCTTGATAAATTGGAAGATGAGGTTGTGGATTGGTGTCAGACCATGCATAAACGAAGTCCTATGGCTTTGCGTATGATTAAGTTAGGGATGAATGCCGAACTGGATGGTCAAGCTGGAATTCAGGAATTTGCAGGAAATGCTACTTTACTTTATTATCTAACCGACGAAGCACAAGAAGGAAAGCATGCTTTTTTAGAAAAGCGTGAACCTGATTTTCATAAATACCCAAAATTCCCTTAATAATTAAGCTTTTGAAGGACTGGATTCAAGCATTTCGTTTAAGAACATTAGCGCTAGCATTGTCTAGTATTGCTATGGGTGCTTTTTTAGCTGCTTTTTTTGGTGGCTTTAAATGGGAGGTGAGTATTTTGGCTGGTGTAACGACTATCTTTTTGCAAATCTTATCCAATCTGGCCAACGATTATGGCGATGCCCAAAAAGGAACAGATAGCGAACATAGAATAGGTCCAGAAAGAACCGTACAAAGTGGAAAAATCTCTACATCGGCAATGCGCTCTGCAATTATTCTTTTTGCTGGTTTATCTTTAGTTAGTGGTATTGTATTGATTTACTACGGAACGCTTGGCTTAGATAGGAGAGTAGGTCTCTTGTTTTTGGTTTTGGGACTTTCTGCTATTGCTGCTGCTATTTTATATACCGTTGGGAAAAAATCATATGGCTACTCGGGTTTAGGCGATTTGTTTGTCTTTATCTTCTTTGGTTTGCTAGCTGTTTTAGGAACTTATTTCCTCAATACACAAATGCTACGATGGGATATTTTCCTTCTGGCTGCTAGTTTAGGTTTTCTGAGTACAGGCGTGCTTAATTTGAATAACTTAAGAGATATTGAAAATGATCAGAACTCGGGTAAAATTACGATTGCTGTTCGTTTAGGGATTATGGGAGCAAAGAAATATCATATTTTTCTGATTGCCTCAGCTTTGTTGGCTGCTTTGCTTTTTAATTTGATAAATCTTCGATCTTATTATTCTTTATTGTGGATTATTCCAGTTCTCCCTCTATTTGCAATTGATCTTGTAAAAATATATAGAATAAAAGATTTGAGATTACTCGATCCTTTTTTGAAAAAATTAGCCTTGAAAACTTTATTATTTGTTCTGCTTTTTGGAAGTTGTTTATTGTTTTAAGTTAAGTAGTTGAGTGGGTGATTGTTAAATAGTGAAGACAATTAGCACAGCATCAAATCAGTACATTTCAAACTGAGCTTTCACGCTGTGCGAAGTCGAAGTGTGCCGAAGTTCATCAAATCTTCTCTTTAATCTCTGCTTTCTGAACTACACTTAGGTCTCCACGTTCATCGATGCACTGGCTAATTTTCTTTTTAAAACTCCAGCAGGTCATTTGACGTATATCAATTTGTCGTGAGATTTCGTGACTGGAAATATTGGGTAGAGAGCAAACTAAATAAGTGATTTTAAAAGCTTCGTGAATAGGAATCTTGCACCTATGAAATATTGTATGAGCCGTAGCTGATTCTTGACTTTTACATTTTGTACAGCGACGAGAATAAGGTGTTGATCCAACGCAGTAGTTGGTATGTCCGCATTTCCGACAAACAAAGCCATTCTTCCATTTTTCTTCAACTAAAAACTTCAGACAATCATCATCACTCGAAAATTGTGTTTCAAATTCCTTAATATCAATATTTTCAAATAGTTTTTTCAAAATATGTTGTATTATATTATGATGACTGTCTGTCAAAAGTTAAAAAAATGATAAAATACTTTATGACAATGTGTCGTATGCAAAGATAAAATACTTTTGGCATAAATATTGACTATGAGAGTGATATTAAAGCGATTTAAAAATATTTATTACTTTTGCTCGCTTTAATGATAATTATACAAAATTTAGAATGAGGAAAACAGGAATATTTTTACTTGCATTTTTATTGAGTTTAGGTTTTTCATCCTGCGATTCAAATGCAGCTGAGAAATCGTTAAGGTCTGAAAATGAGGGTAAGATAGCTACTGCTAACGAAAATACTACTGAAGGTGCTGTAGTTTATTTAACTGAGGATAGTTTTAAGTCTTTAGTTTGGAATTACAATATTAATCCTCAGGAGTGGGTTTACGAAGGTGAACTTCCTGCAGTAATTGATTTTTACGCTGATTGGTGTGGCCCTTGTAAGCGTGTTGCCCCTATAATGGATAAGTTGGCAAAAGAATACAATGGTAGAGTGATAATTTATAAAGTAGATACCGATGCTAATCGTGAATTGAGTTCGGTTTTTGGTATACGCTCGATCCCTTCTGTAATGTTTATTCCAAAGAATGGCAAGCCTGCTATGCAGCCGGGAGCAATGCAAGAAGAGCAGTACAAACAAATTATAGAAGAGTTTGTATTGGGGAATAAAAAAAATGAGAAATAATAATATTTAAAATAGAATAAAAATAAGTTAATAATTAGAATAGAATGGAACATTTAACAAAAGAAACGTTTTTAGCAAAAGTATTTAATTACGAGCAAAACAAAGATTGGAAATTCGAAGGCGAGTTACCCTGTTTAATTGATTTTTACGCCGATTGGTGTCAGCCTTGTAAAATGGTTGCTCCAATTTTGGAAGAACTAGCAGGAACATATGAAGGCAAAATCAATATTTATAAGATTGATACCGAGGATCAGCAGGAGTTAGCCGGTGCTTTTGGAATCAAAAGTATCCCTTCTTTATTGTTTTGCCCAAAGGATGGTCAACCACAAATGGCTCAAGGTGCATTGCCTAAAGAAACTTTGATTTCTGCAATCAATGACGTTTTATTGAAATAAGCTAGTTTTTGGAGAGAAATTAGCGAAGCATGACCTTAGGGTTGTGCTTTTTTTATGCTTATTTTTGACGTTTTAGAATTATGTTATTGTCAACAGCCTATTTTCCGCCAATACTTCACTATGCTTGGTTGCTTAAAAATCAAGAGATAAGTGTAGAGCAATTTGAGACTTTTCCCAAACAAACGTTTCGGAATAGATGTGTGATTTTATCGGCTAATGGTTTGCAGTCTTTAACGGTTCCTGTTATCAAACCAAATGGTGCCAAAAC
>JAGGWH010000045.1 GCA_021157585.1 Bacteroidales bacterium
CTGTTTTTTTAGCTGAGCTGTTATCCTTTGTTTTTTCATTTGAGCTGTTACAAGCAACGAGGCTTAATGCAAAAAGTCCTATTAATGTAAATTTTAATGTTTTCATTTTTTTTATTTAAATTATTAAAGTGCAAACGTACGTTAAAACATTATATGTTGCAACATATATTTAAAATATTATTCACAATCGCATAAAAAACACACTTTTAATTTATACTGTCATTTTGATTTGGGATTGTTTTTGGCGGTAACGGTTTGGCTATATGATATCTATTGTATGCTTCTGCTTTTATTTGATTTAATAATACTGCTCTGCTCCAAGCTAATTTATCTATTGCCGTTAAATAATATTCTTTTTCTGATTTGTCTTTAATTTTATGAAGTACTAAAAGGTTTTGTCCCCAAGGGATTTTTAGAGTAAGGTTTAACAATTCTGGTTGGTCTTTATATTCAAGATAAAATTGACGCATACGTCATAAATTCTGAGGAGAATATCCTTTTACTCCATCAATTACTTGATTGATATCTTTTGATAATGTATCAACAATAGATTTTCCCAGTTATTCTTTTCTTGATTTTGAACAATCAGCTCCCCAATTTCAAAATTCTGTCCGATATGAAACTTATTTACGGATTTAAAGGCTTCATACTTTGCATTATTGATAGTATCAATAACGTCTTGGAAAAATCTTTTATATGTTGTTAATTCATTTAAATTTTTGAATTCTATCACAGCTGTGATAGAATTCAAAAATACTAAAACTCGCACACTCGTGAGAGATTTTATAGTTATTTCTTCCCCCTCGGAATGCAAAACAATAACAAAGAAAGGTGCTTTATTCTTTCCATAAACTTTTCTTTTGAGAGACAAGAAATTTAAGAAAACTTTTATCCTTAAATTTACACGTAATATATACAGACATAATTATTAACTCAAGTTTCGCACCCAATAAACATTAGTGTTTTTACTTGCAAAATATACAATAAATGATTGCCGCACTGATAATCAGCTCTTTGCGACACAGGGTAAACGCATGCTTATTTATAAAGCCACTAATGCACGAATATAATTTTTTTTAAAACAAAATTAGGATTCGACGAATAAAAAACCCAAAGGGTTTTTAGGAATTAGTGCTATTTTTTCAATAATACTATTGATAAAGAGAATAAATTCGTGCATTTGTGGCAAAATACACATCTAAATAAAAGTGTGAGTTTGCCCTGCCTTTGCGACTTAGCGGCTTTGCGAGAAACAAAAACTATACAAACTATTATAATAAGGTATAAATCTAATACCCAGCCGCTTGCCCGTCTTTACGAGATTCCGAAGCGCCAAAATAAGTCTTATTTTTCGCATCCCACATAATGGCTTGATATCCACCATACCCTCCTTTAGAAAATTGTATTTTGTGACCACGACTCATAAGAGCATTTATAGTTTCAAAGCTAAAGCCCGATTCTAAATTTACGATTCCGCCATCGGTCATTATTTCGCCGGTTGGTTGAGAAGAACCATCGTGACGAATACGAGGAGCATCGCCTGCTTCTTGCAGATTCATTTTAAAATCAATGAGATTAATTACTATTTGAGCATGACCTTGTGGTTGCATAGCACCTCCCATCAAGCCGAAACTAACAAAAGGTTTTCCGTCTTTAGTAATAAATGCCGGAATAATGGTGTGAAAAGGGCGTTTATGAGGTTCGAAAACATTCATGTGGTTTTTATCTAAACTAAATAATTCTCCACGATCTTGTAAAATAAAGCCTAAATCGCCGGGAGTCATTCCCGAGCCTAATCCGCGATAATTACTCTGTATTAAAGAAACCATATTTCCTTCGGCATCTGCCACAGTTAAATAAATGGTATTTCCCATTTCCAACTCTCCTGCAGGGTAAGAACGTGCTGACCTGTCTTTTATTAATGCTGCGCGCTTTTTGGCATATTTTTTAGAAATAAGCTCTTTTATGGGTAGTTTATTGAAATCCATATCAGAGTAGTATTTTGCGCGATCTTCAAAAGCTAATTTCTTCGCTTCGATAAAAAGATGCATATATTCATCAGAGCCAAAACCCATAGAAGCAATATCATAGTTCTCAAGGATATTTAACATCTGAAGCGCAGCTGTTCCTTGTCCGTTTGGAGGCAATTCCCAAACATCGTAACCACGATAATTCACGGAAATGGGTTCAACCCAATCAGAATGATGATCTTCAAAATCGCGCATGCTCAAAAAGCCGCCTTGAGCACGAACATAGTCAACAATTTTCTGAGCTATTTCTCCTTTATAAAAGGCATCACGTCCACCTTTAGCAATGGTTTCAAAGGTTTTGGCTAATCGAGGATTTTTGAAAATTTCGCCTTTGGCAGGAGCTTTTCCATTGGGCATAAATGTTTCTTTAAAACCGGGGTATTTTTGTAAAGCTCGTGAGCCGCCATTCCAATAATAAGCGATCAATTCGGTTACAGGAAATCCATTTTTGGCATAGTTAATAGCAGGCTGAAGAATATCTTTCATCTTCATGCTTCCGAACTTTTTGTTTATTTCGAACCAACCATCAACAGCTCCCGGAATAGATACAGGTAAAGGGCCGTGAGAAGGGATTTTTTTATAGTTATTCTTTAAGAAATAATCCAAAGTTAAATCATAAGGTGAACGACCACTGGCGTTTAAGCCATAAAGTTTCTTGGTCTTTGCATCCCAAATAATTGCGAATAAATCGCCTCCCATACCGTTACCAGTTGGTTCAACCAAGCCTAAAACAGCATTGGCAGCAATAGCCGCATCCATGGCATTCCCTCCCGATTTTAAGATATCTAAAGCTACCTGTGTAGCTAATGGTTGACTGGTTGCTGCCATTCCGTGTTGTGCAATCACTTCGGAGCGTGTTGCAAATTGATTTCCGGTAATTCGATCTTGCGCTTGCGCGATAAATAAAATAAATAGTAGGCTAATGGTAATTAAGGTTTGTTTCTTCATTGTGTTTGGTTTTTTGGCAAAAATAAGAAATATATCTTTTAAGAAGATAAAGCATTTTTCCTTGGGTAGTCTCTCAGAGATATAATTTCAGACCTTTACAAAATTTCATATATAGGTCGATTGTTTTTTTCTTCTTTATAACACTCTCACTAGCCTAGCTTAAGCCCACCATCCAATTATTGTATTAGCATATTATATTTTGTAGTCTCAGGTGCTTGCCGTATTTTTGGGTCGAAATAAAATGCTATGCTGTTTATCTATACGCCACGCATCACAAAACGGCTGAATTATATTTTTAAGCTTTTTTTTAAAGACATTATTCGTGTTCCGTATTTGCTTTCTTCTGATTTTGAGGCTTTTCAATTATTTGAAGGTCCTAAGTTTATTTATGGGAATGATTATAAAAATCATCCTTTATTTTTCGGATCGGCAGAAATTTTGTTTGAGAGTGGTTTAAACTCATTAGAATTAAATACCGTAGAACACAAAAATTTTCAGGTTCCTTTTCCTATATATCACAAAAACAGCTTACTTCCTTTCGATATATTTGCTGCTTCATTTTATTTTGTAAGTCGCTACGAAGAGTATATGCCTTACAGAAAAGACCCGTATGGCAGATATACGGCACACGAAAGCTTTGCTTATAATCACGGTTTTCTTCACAAGCCAATTATAAATATTTGGGCTCACGAAATTGCAGAAATTATACAAGAGTATTATCCTGAATTTGAAACCAATTTTCAGCAATTTGAATTTATTCCAACTTACGATATCGATCAGGCTTGGTCTTATTATCAAAAAGGTTTAACTCGTAATATTGGAGGATTTTTAAGAGATTTATCGCATTTTGATATTCATAAAATGGCTCAACGCTTTCGTGTTCTTTTTAGAAAAGAGCAAGACCCTTTTGACACTTTTGAGTATCAATTCGCTTTGCAAAAGCAATATAAATTAAAACCTATTTACTTTATATTGTTTTCCTTACTTGGTCCTTTCGATAAAAATATCTCGCCCGATAATAATACCTTCAAAGCACTAATAAAATCGTTAGCCGACAGAGCAAAAATAGGAACACATTTGTCGTATGCTTCAAATGAAAATCCCGATTTAATTAAATGCGAAAGTCAAAATCTGGAAAAGGTTATAAAAGTTGAAATTACAAAGAGTAGGCAGCATTATTTAAAGCTTCATTTGCCCGAGACATACAGGAATTTACTTGCCTTGGATTTAATGGAAGACTATACTATGGGATATGCCGCCGAACCAGGTTTTAGAGCCGGAATATGTACTCCGTTCTTCTTTTACGATTTGGACTACGAAACGGAAACAAAATTACGCATTTTTCCTTTTGCCGTAATGGATGGAACACTTCGTGACTATAAAAATGTTGGTATTGAAGAGGCAAAAGCCATAATACAATCGCTGATTCATGAGGTAAAAGCCGTTAATGGAACATTTATCAGTCTGTGGCATAACGAATCGTTAAGTGATCAAGACAGGTGGAAAGGATGGCGCGAAGTATATACCTATTTACTTAGTAAAATACACGCCTTGTGATAAAATATTTTTCTCATAAAGAAATTAATAAACGTCAGTGGGACGAATGTATTTCGTCAAGTGTTAACGGACGTATTTATGCCTATTCTTGGTATTTAGATATTGTAGCCGATAATTGGGACGCTTTAATTCTTGATAATTATCAAGCCGTTTTTCCTTTGCCTTTCAGACGAAAATTTGGAGTGGATTATGTATACCAACCTATTTTTACTCAACAACTGGGATTATTTTCTAAAGTGCCTTTAAGTACTAGTTTGTTGGAAAGGTTTTTAAAAGAAATACCTTCTCATTTTCAATATGTTAATCTAAACTTAAATCAACATAATAAGTTAAAAAGTTTTAATATAAAATCCGAGGCGAGGCAAAATATTGAAATGGATTTATTGGATGATTTCAGCATTATTCAAAAAAAATATTCAACTAACTTAAAACGTAATTTAAAAAAGGCATCCAAAGCAAAACTTACCATTTTTGAAAACCTAAAACCCGATGCCGTAATAAAACTCTTTAAAGCAAATAAAGGAAAGCTATTAGGCGTATATAGTCAGGAAGATTATAGTCGATTAATCAGGCTAACATATAAAGCTTTACAACTTAATCAGGCTGATGTTTGGGGAGCTTATTCGGCAGAAAATAATTTATGCGCCGCAGCTATTTTTATTAAAAGTCATAAACGAGTAACTTTTCTTTTTTCCGGCTCCAACAATGATGCCCGACAAAATGCCGCATTACCATATCTTCTAGATTCGTATATAGAAGCTAATTCAGCCAAAGAATTAGTATTTGATTTTGAAGGTTCTAATAATAAATCCTTAGCTCGATTTTATTTAGGATTTGGAGCACAGTCTATAACATATACTCAAATCAGTTGGCTTAGAACATCATTCTATTTAAAAGCTTTTTTTAATATCTATTTAAGATTTAGACAGCACTCTTAATATAGTTATCAGACACTTATGTTTCTATTTGAAAAGACGCGTAACCTTTTAAAACAAGCGGCATCTAATTATCACAAATTGACTATCTTTGTTTGATTTAACAGACTATAAATTTGTAAAAAAAAGACGGAAAAATGGTACATAATTTAGGAGAAGCTAATTCTATTTTCAATCAATATATTGCCGAAATTCGTGATGTTCATGTTCAAAGTGATATGTTACGGTTTCGTAGAAATTTAGAACGTATTGGCTCTTTAATGGCATACGAAATAAGTAAAGACCTTAAATATAAGATAGATAATGTGCAAACTCCTTTAGGCATTGCTCAAGTACCTGTTTTGCAATCTAATATTGTTTTAGCCACCATACTGCGTGCCGGAGTTCCTTTTCATCAAGGAATGCTTAATATATTTGATAAGGCAGAAAGTGCTTTTATTTCTGCATATAGAAAACATAATAAAGACGGTTCGTTTAAAATTAAATTAGAATATATGGCTAAGCCCGATTTGAAAGATAAAATTCTTATTCTTTCGGATCCTATGTTAGCTACAGGTGCTTCTATGAAACTCACCTATGAAGCATTAACTGAAGAAGAAAAACCAAAACACACTTATTTAGCCGCTGTTATTGCAAGTGCCGAAGGAGTGGAATATGTAAAGAAAAATTTCTCCAAAAAAGATGTAAGTATTTGGGTTGGAGCTATCGATGATGAGTTAACCGCTCAAGCGTACATTGTTCCCGGATTAGGTGATGCAGGCGACTTAGCCTACGGCAAAAAGGAAGACAAATAAAACCATGAATAAGCAGATAAAAGAAAACGTTAGAATCTCATTAGAATCTATTCGATCTCATTTACTTAGGACAGTATTAACCGTAATGATAATTGCTTTCGGGATTATGGCTCTGGTGGGTATTTTAACTTCTATAGATGCTATAAAGTTTTTTCTAACCGAAGAATTCACATCCATGGGGGCTAACACCTTTACTCTAAAAAATAGAGGCATGAATGTGCAAATTGGAGGGAAACGCCATAGAGGCGACCGTTACCGTATTATAAGCTGGAATGAAGCAAAAGCCTTTAAAGATCAATTTACTTTTGATGCAACAGCTTCCGTTTTCACTTACGGATCGGGTATTGTTACCGTAAAGTACAAATCAGAAAAAACAAATCCTAATGTTAGGGTAATGGGAGTGGATGAGGACTATGCCGTTACTTCAGGAGATGAAATAGAATTTGGAAGAAATTTTACTGCTACTGATGTTTACTACGGAACTCAAGTTGCTATTATTGGCAGCGAAATTGTGAAGACTATTTTTAAAAATAATGAAGATCCAATAGGGAAAATTATTTCTGTAAGCTCCGGAAAATATCGAGTGATAGGCGTTTTAAAAGAAAAAGGAAGCAGTTTTGGATTTAGCGGCGACAGATCGGTTTGGTTACCCATACAAAATGTCAGAACTTATTTCCCTGTACCAAATCAAAATTTTAGAATTAATATTTTAGTCGATAATCCACTACAAATGGACAATGCCATTGGCGAAGCTACCGGATTAATGCGTATTATCAGGAAAAATAAATTGGGCGATGATGATAGTTTTGTAATAGAACAAAGTAATAATCTGGCAGAAATGCTTATTGATAATTTAAAAATGATTACCAGTGTTGCTATTTTTATTGGACTGATAACATTAATGGGTGCAGCAATAGGACTAATGAATATTATGTTAGTTTCGGTAACGGAACGCACCAAAGAAATAGGAATAAGAAAGGCTTTGGGTGCAACACGAAAAATGATTAAAATGCAATTCCTGATAGAGTCGGTAGTAATCTCGCAGATTGGAGGCTTGGTTGGTATTATTTTAGGTATTGCCGTTGGAAATGGAGTTTCTTATATCATTGGCAGCTCGTTTTTAATTCCTTGGGCTTGGATAATATTAGGCGTTGTTCTTTGTTTTATAGTAGCTATAGTTTCCGGATTTATCCCCGCAAATAAAGCTGCAAAGCTTGACCCCATTGATGCTTTGCGATATGAATAAAATCAATCCGCAAATCAGACAATTTAATAATATACTGGCGAAGAAATGAAAAATTATGGATCCAAAACATGAATTAGCATACGAATCATTTAATCTTAACTATAAGTTTTGGCTTTCGGATAAAGAAGGAAAAGGCATAATGGGTGATGGTAAATGGCTTATTTTGCAAAAAATAGAAGAAACAGGATCGTTGATGGCAGCTACAGAAGCATTGGGAATTACATATCGTAAAACCTGGGGCGATTTAAAAAAAATTGAAACCGCTCTTGGGTTTAAACTATTGGAAAAAACCCGAGGGGGAAAAGAAGGCGGTCAAACTATACTAACGGAGAAAGGAAAAAAACTTATACAAGCTTTTACTCTTTTTCATCAAAGAATAGGAAAAGATATTAAGGCTGCCTCCGATGCTTTTATAAAAGAAGCCGATCTGTAAATTTTCCAAATACCCTTATATACTATCAGAGTTTATATAAGTGGAATAGTCTCAAACTTATTTTCCTTTAAGTTAATAATCAAGAGCTTATTTAATAGCATTTGATTAAAATTTTTGTTAATACATTTTACTGCTTCTGAAACTTGTAAAGAAGCAATAGTAGTAACAATAGGCGGAAAAACAGTTTTTTCTTGCTGTTCTTCGCTTTTATTATCAATACCAAATGTATATTGATAGTTCTCCGTCTTAGTCGGAAAAAGTGTTGTTACTTGTCCCATATGTTTAAATACACTTCCGTGAATTATTGGAATATTATTTGCAAAAAACAACTGATCTAATATTAAACGAGAGCTAAAAGTATCAAGGCAATCAATTACTAAATCTACATCAGGTATTTTTGTTAGAGCATTTAATTTTTCTTGATGTGCAAAATATTTTATTTCCGGATTTATTTCTTTCAATTCGGCAAGGGCTGCTGTTGTTTTAGTCTTTCCAATATCTGTTGTTTTATATAATATTTGTCGGTTTAAATCGGGGGCATCCAAAACAGCATCATCCCAAAAATGAATCGTACCAAATCCTATTCGTGCTAATAGCTGAAGGACTGTACTTCCTAAACCTCCGCTTCCGGCAACAGCAATTTTTGCTTTTCTAATCCGTATAAATTCTTCTTTACTATATAAAGGAATATGTCTTTCGTATCTATTCATTTTTGATATTTTGACTTCTCAAAATTAAGCTAAATATATTTAGAGTAAAATAAAAAAAGCCTTTCCTCATCAACCGACAAAGAAAGACTTCCTTTACTTAATTTGATAAGTCCTATTTATTCATTTCAGCAAAATACTTATAGAATCCAACGATAGATTCAATACCGTTATAAAATTGTTCTAATGGGAAATTCTCGTTAGGCGAGTGAATAGCATCTGACTCTAAGCCGAAGCCCATCAATACGGATTTAATACCTAAAATTTCTTCGAAAGAAGAGATAATAGGAATACTTCCGCCACTACGAACAGGAACAGGGCGTTTTCCATAAACATCAATTAATGCTTTTTCCACAGCCTTATAAGCCGGTAAATCAATAGGACAAACATAGCCTTGTCCGCCATGCAAAGGTGTTACTTTTACTTTTACACTTTTTGGTGCAATACTTTCAAAATGCTCTTTAAATAATTTTGAAATTTTTACATTATCCTGATTAGGTACCAAACGAGTACTTACCTTGGCATATGCTTTTGAAGGGAGAACGGTTTTAGCACCTTCTCCGGTATATCCACCCCAAATACCACAGATATCAAAACTTGGGCGAATTCCGGTATTCTCACTTGGTGTATATCCTTTTTCTCCGGCAAGTTCAACAACATCAATAGCTTTTTTATATTCTTCCACATTAAAAGGAGCTTTAGCCAAAAGTTCACGTTCTTCGGTTGACACTTCCATAACATCATCATAAAAACCCGGAATAGTAATCCTATTGTTTTCATCTAACATAGAAGCAATCATTTTAGAAAGTACATTTATAGGATTGGCAACAGCAGCACCAAATAATCCACTATGTAAATCCCGATTGGGGCCGGTAACTTCAACATCCCAATACGAAAGTCCGCGTAAACCGGTGGTAATACTTGGAATATCGGGAGCAATCATTCCTGTATCCGAAACCAAAATAACATCGGCTTTGAGCATAGCTTTATTGTCGGCACACCATTTTGGTAAGTTTGGCGATCCAATTTCTTCTTCACCTTCAATCATAAACTTAACATTTACTTTTAAAAGGTCGTTTTTAACCAGATATTCAAATGCTTTGGCATGCATAAAACTCTGTCCTTTATCATCGTCAGCACCACGAGCCCAGATTTTTCCTTCACGAATTTCCGGTTCAAAGGGAGAGCTGTCCCATAACTCCAAAGGATCAACGGGCATTACATCCATATGTGCATAAACCAATACGGTGGGTAATGCTGGATCAATAATTTTCTCAGCATAAGTAACCGGATTTCCTTCGGTTTCATACACTTCAGCACGATCAACACCGGCTTCTAAAAGTGTTTTTTTCCAATATTCGGCGGCCTTATACATATCGGGTTTATTTGCAGAAATAGAACTGATGGAAGGAATACGGATCAGCCCGAAGAGTTCATCTAAAAAACGATCTTTGTTTTCTTCGATATAAGTTTTAATTGATATCATAATTTTATGTTTTAGATTTATTTATTTTCTTTGATTTAATAATAGATTTTTCATACAAGCCTAAAACCAGACCGTCAACAAGTCCGACTCGGGGAACAAATATAGAGGAAGCTTGAATGTGTTTCATGATTTCGATATAAATTTTTCCTGCAGGAACTATTACATCGGCTCTGTCGGGACGAAAACCATATTTTTTTGCTCGCTCTTTTGAACTAATATTCTTGAATTCTTTATATCCTTTTTTTAGTGCAGTATAATTCAAAGTTTTTGTTTCGTTATCGCCAAAAAGTTTGGTGTATTTATTGATATTACCACCTGTCCCAAGACAGTTAATTTGTCCAAAATCAGCTTTATACTTATCGAGCCATTTATAAATTCTATCCCAAATATTTTTATCGTATTGTTCGTTTAGTAAACGGATAGTTCCTAACTTAAATGATTTACTATCTATTAAAGTATTCCCTTTTTCCAAGCTAAGCTCTGTACTTCCTCCGCCAACATCTATTAATAAAGTTAATGCTTTTGTATTTGAAAAGGCTTTTATATTTGCCGACCGGATAATTTTCGCCTCCAGGGCTCCATTAATCAAGTGAACATTTAAGCCTGTTTCTGTTTTTATTTTACGCAAAATATTATCTTTATTTTCTGCTTCGCGCATGGCGGCAGTTGCACAGGCAATGTAATCAACAGGTTTATAAACATCAATTAAAAGTTTGAAGGCTTTCATTGTATTGATGAAATTTTTTGCTCGTGAAGAACTGATTTTATTTGTTTTGAAAACATCCTTTCCCAATTGTAGTGGGATACGAATCAGACTGGCTTTTTCTATACGTGTAACTCCTTGCTTTTCAAAAACATTGGCAAATAACAAACGGACGGCATTCGACCCAATGTCGATGGCAGCATAGAGCATAGTCTAAATTTAGAATTCAAAAATAATGAGAAAATTTGTAATGCCAACAATAATATTTTAATGTATTAAGTTTAAGCTAAAAAATAATTATAGTTTTATGCAAAGTTTTTCTGAGTAGCTCATATTTTTTAAAAAGCTGGAATTAGATTAAATTTCTTCCCAAGTTCATTTTTCCGTAAATTTGTAACATTAATATTTTTTACGCATCTAAGAATTATCAAATATTTCAATGAAAAAAGTACCTAAATACATAAGCTTTCGTA
>JAGGWH010000046.1 GCA_021157585.1 Bacteroidales bacterium
AAAAAAATAAGCTAAAATACTTTGTGACTTTGTGTCTTAGTGGTAAAAAAAGACCACAGAGGCACTGAGGCACAAAGAAAAATTCAATGTTTTGAAAAGCAAGAAAATAATTTAGATTAAAATACTTTGTGACTCTTAGTGGTAAAACAAAACCACAGAGGCACTGAGACACTAAGAAAAACTCAGAATCTTGAAAGATAAAAAAAATAAGCTAAAATACTTTGTGACTTTGTGTCTTAGTGGTAAAAAAAGACCACAGAGGCACTGAGGCACAAAGAAAATTTGTCTCTATCTATTCACTCCGTTCGTCTTGTTAATACGCACGCGCAAAAACTACACGTTTGTTTGACGGTTTACCGGAATAAATACATTTCCCTTCTTCCTCTTTAGCATCCAAAGGAATAGTACGAATAGTGGCTTTTGTTTCTTCTTTAATTTTTTGCTCTGTTTCGGGAGTTCCATCCCAATGCGCATAAAGAAAACCACCTTTTTCTATTTCAACTTTAAACTCTTCCCAAGTATCGACATTTCTGGAATTTTTGGCTCTAAATTCAAAGGCTCTATCAAAAAGATTTTGTTGAATCTCTTCTAATAAAACAACTATCTTATCTTCAATACCTTCCATTGGCATTATTTCTTTTGTAAGATTATCGCGACGAGCGACTTCAATAGTTCCGTTTTCCAAATCGCGTGGCCCTATTCCAAAGCGGACAGGAACACCTTTATATTCATACTCGGCAAATTTAAAACCGGGTTTTTGTGTATCACGATTATCGTATTTTACCCTAATACCTTTTGCACGAAGAGCTTTAGTAATCTCTTTTACCTCTTTAGTAATAGCATCTAACTGATCTTGACCACGATAAATAGGAACAATTACAACTTGAATTGGAGCTAATTTTGGAGGAAGAACCAATCCTTTATCATCGCTATGACCCATAATTATAGCGCCAATCAAACGAGTTGAAACACCCCAGCTGGTAGCCCAGACATATTCTTGCTTATTTTCTTTACTTACATATTTAACATCAAATGCTTTTGCAAAATTCTGTCCTAAGAAATGCGAAGTACCTGCCTGTAAGGCTTTTCCGTCTTGCATCATTGCTTCTATGCAATATGTTTCAACAGCACCTGCAAAACGTTCGTTAGGCGATTTTGTTCCTTTTAAAACAGGAATAGCCATAAAATTTTCTGCAAAATCAGCATATACCTCCAACATTTGTTTTGATTCCTCAATAGCTTCTTTTTCCGTTGCATGAGCAGTATGACCCTCTTGCCATAAAAACTCAGCAGTACGTAAAAATAATCGTGTACGCATTTCCCAACGTACAACATTCGCCCATTGATTAATCAAAATAGGTAAATCGCGATAAGACTGTACCCAGCGTTTATATGTATCCCAAATAATTGTTTCCGAAGTTGGACGAACAATCAGTTCTTCTTCCAATTTAGCATCGGGATCAACAATTATATCTCCACTATCTTCATCAACTTTTAAACGATAATGAGTAACTACAGCACATTCTTTTGCAAAACCTTCAACGTGACTCGCTTCCTTTGAGAAAAAAGATTTTGGAATAAAAAGCGGGAAATACGCATTTTCGTGACCTGTTTCTTTAAACATCCTATCTAATTCGCGTTGCATATTTTCCCAAAGCGCATAGCCATAGGGCTTTATAACCATGCTACCTCTAACAGAAGAGTTCTCGGCAAGTTCTGCATGTTTCACGATATCATTGTACCATTGCGAATAATCTTCCGCACGTGTTGAAAATTTTTTAGCCATATTGAATTGTGGTATAGTATTTGCTTTTTCTTGATTGAATTTGTGCAAAACTAAGCAAAATTTGAAAATTGGCATTTGAAAAATTGAAATATAACAAATAAGGAGGTAATTATGAAAACGCTCATTAAACTTTTAACCATTCTACTAATTCCGTTAGCGTCCTGTGTTACTCCGCAATACTCCGGCATTTACAACGATGACGTTTATTCTTTTGGAGCTAAGTCGCAAGGGATGACTCCCGTGAAGGTTGTTAAAGAAATTACTTACACCTCTCCTGCTTCTCAAGAACAAAATTACGAAAACCAGGCAGAAGCCCAAGACAGCACTTATGGTGAAGTATTAATTGATGATAATTATTACTATGAAGATAATTTTAAATATGATGATTATTACGATTATTCTTATTCTTCACGTATAAGACGATTTAATAATCCACTGTATGGTGCCGGTTATTACGATTCGTATTATACTAATATTTATTGGTACGATTATAATCCTTATGCTTGGGGAACAAGTATCTATATAGGTTATGATTACCGTTATCCTTATGCATACAATAATTTCTACTCTCCATATTCAAGCTACTATCGTTATTCTAATTATTATCCTTACAATAATTTCTGGTATTATAACTTTTACAATCCTTATTACGGATATAATTATTGGAGTCCTTATTCTTATGGAAACGGTTATTATAATGGTTACTGGACCGGATATTATTCAGGACACTACAATTATGGTAATCCTTATGATTTGAATTCACGTTATTACGGACATCGCAACTACAGTACTGCAAATTTAGGAAGAAGTCGTAATTCAAGATCATCGAGTACACTTAAAAAGCCTCTTAGCAGTTCATCATATGTTAGAAATTCCGGCAGCTCCAATTTAGGCAGCCGTGTTTCAAGTTCACGTAACAATAAGGTAGCAGCAGAAAATCGCGGTTACTTTTCAAGCAGTCGTCAATCTTCCGGCATTAAAGCCGATAGAAACAGCTCTTCTTCTTTACGTTCCGAAAACAGAGGAACTAATCAATCTAGAACCGTAAAGGTTGGTAGTTCTACCAGTCGGAAAGTTTCTGATTCACGACAAAATGTTTACCGTAAGCCTAACAGCTCAACCAAAACAAATAGTCATAGATATTCTTTTGATAGGGAAACGACAACTACAAATACCGGATCAAGATATCAAAGACCCAGAGCTACTCAACCCTCAAGCTCAACAGTTAGAAATCCAAATACAAGTCGTACTTACCAGTACAATACGCCCTCAAACACAAATATGAGATCGAGTAGGGAATATTCCACTAGTCGATTAAATAACAGCAGATATCAACGTCCTGCAACTACTAATAGTAATGTACGTTCATCTAGGACTTATTCGCCCACAAAAAGTAGTGGAAGCACTAGAACATACAGAAGTACAAATACAAGAAGCAATCATATTAGTCGACCATCCGGCTCTTCTAAATCCATAAAAAGCTCGGGTTCATCAAGATCTAACCGTTCTATATCCACCCCTAGTAGAAGCAGTAATAGAAGCAGCGGATCCTCTTTTAGATCTTCATCAAGTTCGAGTAGAAGCTCAAGTGGTAGTTCAAGCAGAAGCTCCGGAGGATCAAGCAGAAGCAGCAGACGATAAGCCATAACTAAAATTAACTTAAAAAAATAAAGAAATGAAAACTCGATATTTAATTTTATTACTCGTAATAAGTTTGTTTTCTCAAACATCTTATACACAAAATAGCACTGATGCATTTCGCTTTTCATCTTATGATGTTTTAGGCTCTGCCCGATTTGTGGCTCTTGGAGGCGCATTTGGTGCTGTTGGTGGCGATTTAAGCACTTTAAATTACAATCCGGCAGGTTTAGGAATTTTTCAATCTTCGGAATTTAGTTTTTCACCTACATTAAATTATTCCTCTACTAATGCTACTTATAATGGTACCATAGGAACAAATTCTAAAACAAATCTTAATTACGGTATGTTTGGAATGGTAAATACCCGTCGTATTCGCAATAGAGCGGGAGGAAATAATTCGGGATGGAAAGCTGTTAACTATGGTTTTTCCATAAATAGAATAAAAAACTTTAACAATACATTATTTATGGCAGGAGACTCTTATAGCTCTTCTTTAGCTAATGTGTGGCGCGATAATGCTAATGGTACATTTTACGAAAATTTAAATTCTTTTTCCGAGGGCTTAGCCTGGGAGACTTATATCTTAGATACTGTTCCGGGTAATCCATATCAATATTATAGCGGAGCTCCTATAAGTGGCGTTTCACAAATGTATTGGGAAGAATCTAAAGGTTATATTGATGAAATGTCCTTTGCTATATCAGCAAACTATAACGATAAGCTTATTATTGGTTTTAGTTTAGGAATTCCAAGTTTACATTATGAGCGTCGGATAAGATATGATGAGTATGCTTTAGAAAGCCCTGCCGATTATGAATTTAGTGAATTTCATTATAAAGAAAGGTTGTTAACAGAAGGAAGCGGCATAAATGCCAAAATTGGATTTATTTATGTTATATCACCTAGTGTAAGAATAAGTGGAGCATACCACACTCCAACATATTATGGAGAGTTAATTGACGAGTATGATACCAGTCTTGAAAGTATTATGGGAGACGATGAGTATTATTATAGCGAATCGCCAATAGGGAATATGGTTTATAGTCTGAATACTCCTTCCCGTTTAATGTTTGGTATTAGCTCATTCTTTTACAAAAACGGATTTATTAGTGTTGATTACGAATATATGGATTATGGAAAATCTAATTTATCCTCTTCTTCCTACTCTTTTATAGATGAAAATCAGGATATTATGACTGATTTTCAAGTAACACATACTCTGCGTATAGGAGCTGAATGGAGACTGGACTTTCTTACTTTAAGAGGAGGTTATAATATTACCAGCTCACCTATGAATCCGGATATTAACGATATTATTAGTTCTACCATTTCGTGGGGAGCCGGCTATCGCATAGGCAGTGCATATTTTGATTTTGCTTATTCAAAAAGAAATACCGACAATTTATTCTATATGTATAATCCGGACTATGTTAATCCTGCAAGTATTTCTAATACAACATCAAACTACGTTTTTACAATAGGATATAAATTCTAAACTAAAAGTACATAAAACAATCCTTTTCAATCGGTTATCTTGGGGTTTACAGCTTTCCCTGAGGTAACCTTTTTTTTAGCTTAAGTATACGTTAACATTGAACCAATAGGGGGAGCGCAACAATTCTCTCATAACTCTTACTAATAAGTAATGAGATTTCTCATTCCGTTTCACTGCATTCGAAAGAGGCACCTAAAATATCGCCCAGTAAATATGGTAAATTAACAAGACTTAACAGCTATTAATGCTTCTTAACAATTTGCTTAGTCTCAGTGTTTTATCTTAGCAAAAAAATAATTTCATGAATTCTAATTCCATTAATAGGTTAATTATAATTCTTCTATTTGGATTTATCGGAATAAATCTTTCACTTTCAGCACAAGAATCACTACAAATTATAAGGGGAACTATTCGCGATAGCAGAAATTATGAGCCCATCAGTTTTGCTCTTATAAAAAACCAAATGCTTAAAACAAAGATTATTGCTGATGAACAAGGGCGATATATTATTTCTTTTAAACAGGGGGATTTATTAAAGATTACCGCCATTGGCTATGAAGATGGGTTTTATATTATTAACGACACATCAGAAATCGTTAATGATTTTCCCATACAACTAAAATCTAAAATCTATGAGCTAAAGGAATTTACGCTTACGCCTTATAAAACCGTATTACAATTTAAAAACGCTTTTGTTCAATTAGAATTACCAAAAGACAAACCTACACCTGAGCTTAATCTTCCTTTTTATAAAGTACGTCCGCCTGACAATAATGGAGATAATTTGGGAGGCGTTTCTTTTACGAGTCCGATATCTGCAATTTACAATACCTTTAGTCATAGAGGCAAGATGATGAAGAAATATAAATCGCTGATGACTAATGATTATAATAGTAAAATAGTACAAAAACGATTTACTAGAAACTTAGTCGCCAAAATTGTTCCCCTAAAAACTACTGATGAGTTAGATGCTTTTATTGAATTTTGCAAATTCGATTTTAACTTTTTACTTACTGCTTCCAAGTACGAATTGATATTAGCCATACAGAAAAAATACTTAGAATATATACGGTATAAAATGACATAATTCTATTTCACATGCTGTAAGCCTGCCTTAGCCTTCGCTCTAATACTTCTACGGTATTCTTCAAAATCAAGATCAAGACATTTTTCAAAATAGAATTTCGCTTTCTCATTTATACCTTTTTGTTCGTATATCTCCCCCATTTTAAGACAGCTGTTAGCAGCAAAATAGGAATTAAATTTTTCGCCTTCCTTTAAAGCAATCTGATAAAAAGTAAGTGCCTGATCCAAAGAGTCTAAATGATGATAAATACGTGCTTTTCGGTAAGACAGTTCTATCTTTTCCTTTTTATTAAACTTCGATAAATCAAGATTGTGAAATACCGCTAAAGCTTCTTTTAAATATCCTCCATCGAATAAAATTCTGCTTTTCAATAAATACAGATTTGGCAAATAACCATCTGATACTTTTTTTGCCTCTTTTAATGCAGCATCATCGCCATCGAGCTGAGTACTTGGAAAGTATAAAATTTTAAGCATACTTTGTTTGTAAACTAAAGTATCGCCTTGAACAAAGGCACTCCAAGCTTTTTTTTGTGCTGCCGAACGTTTAAAATTGTTTCCGGGATAGTTTTTCAAATAGTTATCAAATAGTTGATAAGCATCTGCATCCAAGCTATATAATTTTGCCTGTCCTAACATAAATTCGGGATAATAAAATGTAAGAGCATCTCCAAGTACAGGTCGATTTTCAAGAAAAGAAATTACACTATCATTATCTTCTTTCATCAGTAAAACGGCACGAGAGAAATTAAGTAAAGGACTATGCCTGCTCACCAAATCCATTTCTTTTTGCTGATATCTCAGTTTAAGCTCACCATAACGCTCTTCCCCACTTTGAAGATTCAGTTTTAAAAAAGTATATAAAAATAAAGCCTCTGGTTTAAAATGTTGGAATTCGGGATTATCACTATCCAACAAAGCCTCTAATTCGCCCAAACCCTGATCCACACTTCCGTATAATCCTAAGAAATTAATTGCCCATTGATATTGATCCGGAACAAGCCCAATCATAGCATGCAAAACCCCCAATCCCATTGCATTAGGTAAAAAATCGGGATAAAATTCTTTATTCTCTTCTAACAGATGATAAGCTTGATTTATTTCAAAAGCAGCCGTAAGATACTCACCGAATAACACTCGCACAAAAGCCCATTGCATATTCATCTGTGCAATTCCCATGCGGTAATACGGACTATCTTTAGGTCCTTCTTCCCATTTATTAACTCTGTTTTTCTTTTGATATCTGAGATTTTCGAAAAGCTCTTTATCTTCCAATAGAACTATACTTAAAAAATCGATATAATTTTCTAGAACCAAAGGAATCAAATTTTCAGGATGATCGGTATTAACCTTTTCGATATATTTTTTCGCAGAGTCGAATCTCAAGTCAATAATTAAACTGTAAGCTTTTTTACAATCATCACTATAATCAAATTGCGAGAATAGTGGCAAGCTGAAAGTCAAAAACAAAAAAGAGAAAACTATTTTTTTAAACATAGACTATGCAAAAACGTATTTGAAAACTTCTTCTACTTTATTAACGGCAATTACTTGTATTTTTCCGTTTTTGGGAAGTGATTTCTGATTAAATTTAGAAATAATTATTCGTTCAAAACCCAACTTTTCGGCTTCGGTAATTCTTTGCTCAATACGATTAACTGAGCGTATTTCGCCCGACAAACCCACTTCGGCAGCAAAACAAGTTTTATCATCAATTTCAATATCTTCATTCGATGATAAGATTGCACAAACAACAGCCAAATCTATGGCAGGATCGTCTACTTTTATGCCACCTGCAACATTCACAAAAACATCTTTTGTACTCAAGCGAAAGCCTGCACGCTTTTCCAAAACGGCCAAAAGCATATTTAACCTACGACCATCAAAACCCGTAGTAGAGCGCTGTGGTGTTCCATAAGCAGCAGTGCTTACCAAAGCCTGAATCTCTATTAACATCGGGCGCATCCCTTCCATTGTAGATCCTATGGCGATACCGCTTAGCATTTGCTCGCGATGAGAAAGTAATATTTCCGACGGATTGGATACTTGACGAAGCCCAGTATTTTGCATCTCATAAATTCCCAATTCAGAAGTTGACCCAAAACGATTTTTTACAGACCGTAAAATTCTATAGCCATAATTTCTATCGCCTTCAAATTGCAAAACGCTATCAACCATATGTTCTAAAACCTTCGGTCCGGCAAGGCTTCCGTCTTTTGTAATATGACCTATTAATAAAACAGGGGTATTACTTTGCTTTGCATATTTATGAAATTCGCCGGCACATTCGCGAATCTGAGAAACACTTCCTACCGTAGATTCTACCGATTCGGTATGCATAGTTTGTATAGAATCGATAATTAAAACCGTTGGTTGGATTAAGCGAATAGCCTGAGCAATTTTTTGAGTATTTGTTTCTGTCAGTATAAAAGTCTCAGACATTTCTAAATTCAAACGTTCTGATCTCATACGGATTTGTTGTTCGCTTTCTTCTCCGGAAACGTATAATACCTTTTGATTTCTCATCTGTAAGGCAACTTGCAACAGTAATGTCGACTTACCTATTCCTGGTTCTCCTCCCAAAAGAACAATTGATCCGGGAACAAGTCCACCACCTAAAACCCTATTCAATTCTTGATTTTGAGTATCAATACGTCTTATTTGTCCTAACTCAATTTCTGAGATTTTTTTAGGTTGAGCTTTAGCCTCCTGCATTTCGGGAATAGCCCATTGTTCTTTAGTCGGATTTTTTTGAACTACCTCTTCAACAAAGGTATTCCATTGCCCACAGGAGGTACATTTTCCTACCCATTTTGGTGATTCGGCACCACAATTCTGACAAAAGAATGTTGTTTTAATTTTAGCCATGAAAAATTATTCTTGAATGTACGAAGGTATGATATTCGACCTGAAATACCAATATATAAATGTAAAACGATTATCCCTCTTTGATTTTTTGTTCGATGGCAGTGGTAGAATAACCCGATAAAAATTCTATTGTTTTAATTTCTCCACCTCGAGCTTTTACAATATCGTAACCCACAATTTCCTCCGGTTTATAATCGGCACCTTTTACAAGAACATGTGGCTGTACCTTACGAATTAATTCTAAAGGAGTTTCTTCATCGAAAAGTATAAGAGCATCGACAAATTCTAAAGCAGCAAGAATAATCAGTCGGCTATCCTCATCTTGCAAGGGTCTGTTATTCCCTTTTATCTTACTAACTGAAGCGTCGGTATTTACCCCAATAAAAAGGATATCGCCTAAATCGGCTGCCTTAGAAAGATATTCGATATGACCTCTATGCAAAATATCGAAACAACCATTAGTAAAAACAATTTTCTTTTTTTGCTGTTCCCATTTATTTAACAAAACAGTTAAAGATTCCTGACTTTGGATTTTTGATTTGATTTTTGCTAGCTTACTCATTTCGGGGTTTTGTTTTCACCAAAATTAACAGAATATAAGATATCAACCCAACAACTATAATCATTATTGTTTGAGCGGCATGATTTGCCGTTGCATATGCTGCCGCAGCTTTTACCGGCACTTCGTATAATTGACTTAGCAATTCAGTTATAATAAAATGATAAGACCCAATACCTCCGGGGACAGGTGCTACAACCCCCAAACTACCTATTCCGAGTACGGTTATCCCATCTGTAAAAGTTAAAAATGAAGTTTCGGCAAAAGCGTAAAAAGGTAAAACAATCATTAAAAGATAGAGAAGCCAGATAGCAAAAGTATATAGGAAAAACAGTATCTTTTGTTTGAGTTTAGCAATACTCTTCAAGCCATCCATAAAACCATCGATAAACGATTCTATTTTTCCATAAACTGTAGTTGTTTTTAACCAAGGCTTTAGTTTTCTAAAAATAAAAAGAGAAAGTAAAATAAGTAAAACCAAGCCTAATACAACAACAATTATTACCATAAAATTGCCATAATATGCTCCCAAAAATGGTTTAACAAGAATTTCGTTTAAAAAGCCACCTATTATTTGAATTTGGGTTACTACTACCATAACGATAATAAACAGTAAAACCACTAAATCAAAAACACGTTCGGCTATTACTGTTCCGAATAATGCATTAAATGGTATATTTTCTTTTTTACTTAAAAAGCCACAACGGGTAACTTCTCCTAAACGAGGAAGAGCTAAGTTTGCCAAATAGCCCATCATAACAGAGTAAAAAGTGGTTGAAGTACGCGTTTTATATCCCATTTGTTCGATGAGTAAATTCCAGCGAAGGGCTCTAAAAATGTGGCTGAGAATGGCCAAAATAATTGCAACCAAAAACCACCAATAATTTGCTGTTTTTAGCTCTTCCCAAAGCTCATTAAAAGCCAAACCACGGAAAGCTAAAAATAATAGAGCTACTCCAAGAGCAATAAAAAATAAATATTTTAAAACAGAAATAACTATTCCTTTCACCTATAGCGGAATTTTGTTATTATCGTCGGGAAAGATAATCAAAGGTTTATGCTTTTTAGCCTCTTCAAAATCCATACTGGCATAAGAAACGATAATAATCTTATCTGTAATGGCAACTTTACGGGCAGCAGCTCCATTAATACCAATTACACCACTGGCACGTTCGCCTTTAATTACGTAAGTATCAAAACGATTTCCATTAGTAATATTATAAATATGAACACGCTCATTTTCAATGATATTAACAGCATCCATAAGATCTTCGTCTATGGTGATACTACCAATATATTCAAGATTGGCTTCTGTAATACCAACACGATGAATTTTAGATTTTAAAACTTCAATATACATAAGGCTGCAAAATTAACCATTATTTTATAATATTGTCAAGCTGTAACACTATTTAGAAATGATTTTTAAAAACTTCTTAGTATTAAAAGCTCTAAAGCTCCAAATTATCTATTAAACGAACATCCCCCAAAAAGGCAGCAGCACATACTACGGGATAATTTGTTTGATTCCAATCACTTATGGATTGAAGATTATTTCCATCAACAATTTGAATATATTCAACACTAAAGTTTGTCTTTAACATATTAATTGCTTCGCTTTCCAAATGAGCCGGATCGAAAGCATTTTTGTTCTGTTTTATAAAATTTAGTGCTTTAGAAAGCTCAACGGCAGTCTTACGCTCTTGTTTTGATAGTCGTGTATTTCGCGAACTCATAGCTAAACCGTCTTTTTCGCGAACGGTATCTAATCCAATAATATGAATATCGCTTTTCATCTGTTTTACCAAAGCTCTTATTATCGCTAACTGCTGAAAATCTTTTTTACCGAAAAAAGCGAAATCAGGCTGAACTAAGTCGAATAATCTTTTTACCACTACGGCAACACCATTAAAATGTCCGGGACGTTTTGCACCTTCCATTACAGTTTCTAATGATCCGAAATCGAACTTCTCCTCCACCTGAGTAGGATACATCTCTTCTACCGAAGGATAAAAAACAGCATCGCAATCCGCTTCTTCCAACATTTTACGATCACTTTCAAAAGTACGGGGATACTTTTTTAAATCGTCGGGATTATTAAACTGTATGGGATTAACAAAAATACTTGCTACCACCAAATCGCATTGTTCTACAGCCTCAGTTAGCAAAGCGATATGACCCGCATGCAAAGCTCCCATTGTAGGGACAAATCCTATACTTTTCCCCTCAACTTTTGCTTGACTGATAAATTTATTTAATTCAGCCTTTTGCTCAAAAACATACATAAAACTACTGCTTTTTAAGAATTGTAACTAAATCTTTTTCTATGCTATATATCGGGCTTTCAATAATTCGGCCTATTTCTTCATCGCCTTTATAAACAATAAAAGTAGGAACACGTTGAATATCCATCGCACTCATATCAATAGCTCCCGCATTCTTTTTTCGGTTTACTGCCAGGTATTTAATATTAGATATTTGGGCTAAATCTGCTACTTTATAAAAATCGGGCACCTGCATTTTAGAATCGCCACACCAAGTGGCAAATACTACAAGAATATTTAGGCTTTCATCAGCTTCAAAAGCATTTTTCAAAAAATCTATCGATTCCGTATCGGCAACATAAGCATCATATTTTAATTGTTCATCCTCAAGAAAATCTTGCGATATGGTTCCTTCCCTATTAACCCAACCAAACAATATATCTCTGTTCACATCGGCATCAAAAATTACTCGATTTACTTCTTGTGCTTGCACCCCAATAAAAAGCAACATAAATAATCCACTAACAATAGTCTTCATAATCCTTATTTTTTAAGAATAAACAACAAAGGTAAACATGATTTTTATTGCTATCAGAAAAAAGATGATTCTTACAGCATATACTTCAAAAGCATTTTATCTCAACTCTGTATTAAGGAAAAGTAAAAACTTATCGTAATCCGTTGTGCCAAAATTCAAAACCTTTATTATTTTATGTTTATTAGTTTTAATAATTGTAAAATCTGATATATTCATAGTAAGCCTAGAGATTAACTCTTTTTTATCATTAATAACTTTAGCTTTTAAATTCTCTAATGAAGAATATTTACTGCTATTAGCAACAATATAAGTAAAGCTGTCTTGCTTATAATTTTTACTTTTTTCTACAAAAATAGGCAGCAAACTTTTTAAGCAGGATTGACAGGCATACTTTGATAAAATGACATAAAAATGCTCTGATTCTGGTATTGACTCATCAAAAGCGGCAAGATAATTGTCAAAATCTTTAGATATGTTTGTTTTGCCAGAGCAAGAGAACAGGATAAAAAATATAAAAATCCACTTGCTAAGGTGATGGTATTTGAAATAAACTACCTCTGATTTCTTGTTCATTTTCTTGTTTATACTTTAAAATAAATAATCCAGCATCTGTCGGCATCATTCCAATAGGAGAATAATTTCCATCTACAAACTCATATTCAGTGATTTCAGAAAAATTAAGATCCGAAACGAGTAAGCTCCAAGAGATATCAATGCTCTTAACAACCTTACCTTCAACTAAATAATCGCTCTTATGCTTATATACCCTATACACTAAATTTGTATAGGGATCATAAATTAATTGCAAATATCTAGGTTCTTCTAATGTATATTTCCTTTTATAATTGCCATTCCGTAATTCCGTAAGAGAAAAAGGTTTGAAACCCTTCTTACTTCCACTCCCAAAAAAGCGAGCCTCCTTTTGGTTTTTATTATAAATATAAATACTGTCATCACAACTAAATGAATAAGCAACACCATTATTTGGTAATTCAGTTAATTTGGAATAAAAATCGTTATAAAAGTCTCCATTTTGATAACTTAAAGGAAAGTTGCCAAATAATTCTACAGCAGAAATTCCATCTTGTATAGAAACTGCGACTCCTATTTTTCGTGAAAAATAATTATAAATAGACTCTTTATTTTTTATAAAAATGTCGCTATAAGCAATAGGCAAATAAAGTTTCTCGGAAAATAACATAGAACTATTCCAGTAAGACAAGGGGAAAGTATTTCCAGCAATTAATGTATCATAACTTAATATTTCATACTTTTTATTGGCGAGATTAATTAGTACTAATTTACGTTCGTCACTACAAAGAAGAATCGCTTCGCTCCTTGATTTGAATATCAAATCTGTTCCTTGTGAGAATTCAATTTCATTGTTTAAAAAACTTAAATCAAATTTTGTACCTATTGCATTTAAATCACCTATAAAAACAGCCTTATCTTTCCATGAGTAAGAGTAAAGGTAAGTTGAAGATGAGTCAATAATATATTTAAAATTATTCGTGAAATTCCCTATGCTAGTAATATAATTAACATCAACAGGAACAGCGACATCCTTAAAACGGATATCGCTGCTTAATTTCTGTTCTTGATTTTTACAGCCAAATAAAAAAATAACGCTCCATGCTACAAAATATACTATTCTTTTCATACTAGAAAGTAAAAATTTATTTAAATATCTTATTTCTCTGAGAGACTAAGAGGATAAGCCGCAAGAACATTCTTCCCAAAATCTCTTACCGCAATAATTATCGTACCTTCTTGTTTCGAGTCTGGTCTAACTGAAATAATAAAACGCTTATCAATAATTCCAAGATAAATAGTTTCTGTCATGTACGGAAAAAGTTCCTGCCAATTATTTTCTAAAAAATATTCAATTAAATTATTGTCATTATTCGCTTTAATAAACTTGTCAAACTCTTTCTCAACAGAAGAATCACTCTTTGGATATACGATAACATCGTCCCAACAATCTACCGCAGGGAGGCAACAAAACTCATCGCCAGGATTAGGCCAATCCAAATTATACACTCTTCTCAAATGTGTACGCTCTACTTCAAGTACAGGAGATTTAATCAATTCGGCTGATTTAATATTATTCTCTTTTTCAATTCTTTTTGCGCAGCTAGAAAGAACAACTAAACTAAAAATAATGGAGCTAATTTTCAATTTTTCCATTTTGTTTCTTTTTAAGGAGTTATAATTTATAACTACAGTGCAATATAGTAATAATATTTGAAAAGAAAAAGGGTTAATAAATACCTTTAAACGATTAAAAATCAAGCCGTTATTTTTTCAGAAAAAACACCACATACTCCCTTGCATAGTTAGGTATGCTAACTCAAATTATTCTTATTCCATCAACATCCACAAAGAAATTTGTACTTTTGTATTCTAAGGCTTTAATTATGCATATCACTAAAGACATGAAAATGGCCGATGCCATTCATCGTAATTATTTATTGCTTCCGGTTATTAACAGGTTGGGCATTCAATTGGGATTTCAAGATAAAACAATTGAAAAAGTTTGTGCCGAAAACGACCTTGACACAGAATTCTTCCTTACTATCATTAACGCATTTATGGATACTGATGATAGCTTTTCGGAAAGACTTCAGGCACATTCGGTAAGAGATGTGGTATCTTATTTATTAAAAACACACACCTACTATTTAGAGCGAATTATTCCTGAAATAGAAAACAGAATAAACCTGCTTATCCAACATTCGCAACTAACCAAAGAAGAATTTATTCTCGTTAAAAACTTTTTTGAAGAATATAAAAAAGAGCTATACAGCCATATCTCTTTGGAGGAAGAACAGGTTTACCCTTATATGGTTGAGATAGCCGAAGCCTACCGTAAAAAATCGTTAAGTACAGAGCTGTTAGATAAAATAAACCACTATCCTATAAGTAGTTATCAAAAAGAACATTCCGATATTGAAGCAAAGCTTTTCGACCTTAAAAATATTTTGATTAAATACCTCACAACACCCAACGACAGCTACCTACGAAATAGGGTTTTAATGGAATTATTTACTTTGGAACAAGATTTGAGCGATCATGCGCGTATAGAAAATATGGTGTTAGTTCCACAGATTATAGAAATGGAAACAACTTTATTAGCATTAAAAAAATAATATGATAGTTATTGCTACAGCTTCTTTTATTGTTCGTAAAGGCTTAACCGATATACTTAAAGGATTATATACAGGGTGCAAAATAAGCAGCGTTTGCTTTGCCGAAGAGTTAAACAAATTAAATAACATAAATAATATTACACTTCTTTTGGCTTCTACCGAAATTATAACACACCTTGACTTAAATAAATTTAAAGAAACTCAACTTATAAAATTAATTGATTCGCGCCCTGAATATATTGATACTGACTATACAAATTCTGAGTTTCTTTTTTTAGACGATACCGAGAGTTCCATTTTACATATTCTGAAAAGGAATCTGGCATTGATGGAAAAAAACAGCTCAAGCACAAAGACAGAATCGATATTAAGCGACCGTGAGCTTGATATAGTTAGGGAAGTCGCTTTAGGACAAACCAATAAAGAAATTGCCGATAAATTATTTATTAGTGCACATACCGTTATCACTCATCGTAAAAATATCACTCGAAAGCTCGGTATTAAAACCGTTTCTGGGCTTACGGTCTATGCATTATTAAATAAACTGATAAAAATGGGAGACAATATTTAACATCTCCTATCCTAAATCTAACTAAGCCAAAAATATTCCTAAATTTGCCTTGTCTATGGCAGAACAAATAAGCTCAAACAAAAACAAGCGTAAAAAGCAAGCTCCCATCAAAGATGAGAAGGAAATGTCTTTTTGGGATCATCTAATCGAATTACGGGGCACTTTTATACGTTCGATTTTTGCTGTTTTTATTCTATCCATAGTAGCCTTTTTAAATAAAGATTTTATCTTTAACGAGATTATTCTTGCCGTTAAAGACAGTGATTTCATTACTAATAGAGGCTTGTGTTTTCTTGGACAATTAATAGGAATTAATTATTTCTGCGTAAAAGATATAGCTTTAGAAATTATCAATATTAATATGTCGGGTCAGTTTATGACACATATGTATATTAGTTTTGTTATGGGTTTTATAACTGCCGCTCCCTATATTATTTACGAATTCTGGCGTTTTGTAAAACCGGCTCTTTACGACGATGAACGCAAAAACTCGGGAGGAGCTGTAATTATATTTTCTTTTCTGTTTTATTCGGGAGTGCTCTTTTCTTATTTTTTAATCGTTCCGCTTACTCTAAATTTCTTTGGTTCTTACCACGTTAGCGATATGGTTCAAAATCAAATATCATTAAATTCATATATTAGTACTGTTGTTACCGTAACCCTTTCTATAGGCTTAGTTTTTGAACTTCCCGTATTAGTTTATTTTTTAGCTACAATAGGAATTATCAATGTGGAATCTCTGAAAAAAAACAGAAAATACACCTTAGTAGTAGTTCTAATTCTATCGGCAATTGTAACTCCTCCAGATGTCTTTAGCCAAATATTGGTAACTATTCCCTTAATGATTCTTTATGAGTTTAGCATTCTATTGGCAAAACGTGGTGAAAAAAAGAATATAGTATCCGATTAATATGAAAATGCAGCACTTTTTTAATTTGCTAATTTTGAAAAACATACTATATTTGTTATCGGAATTGCTTTGGAGTAATTTATCACTAAAATATTTTTGTAATTCTCGCGTTATCATTAATATATACACTATTTAAAGGTGAACAGACATAAGCTCAACATAATATTGGTATTATTTTTTGCAGGATTTTTAGTTCTTACTTCAAATGCACAAATGCGACCTCATTCTCAGCGTTGGTCTAAACTTTACCATACACCGGAAGCTTATCGCGATTGGATGTTCAACTTGTCAGGAGGTACTGCTCTTTATTATGGCGGTTTAAGTAATTACGATTTAGATCCTTTAAAGAAAATTCCTAATGAAAGTAATTTATCATATAGTGCTTCGGTAGGTAAATGGGTGAGACCTTATTTGGCAATGCGTATTAATTTTCAAAAAGGGAAGTTACATAGCCTAAAAAGCAGTTACGATATGAACTCCGAATATAATGAGTATACCGCTCAGCTAATGATCAACGTTACCGACTTTTTTAATTATCCGGCGGGCTATCAACGTAAGTTTTATTCTTACGTTTTTCTTGGTTATGGGCTAATTGATTTTCGTAGTTCTGTTTACAATACAAGTACAGGAGACTTAATAAAAGAATGGGGAGCTGATAAAATGATTACCGAATGGGTAGTTCCTGCCGGTATTGGCGTTGCATATAACTTTAATCAGAATTTTACTTTTGCTTTTGATGCAACCTACCATTATGTTAATACCGATAAGCTTGATGCTTACTCCAACGACTCAAAAGATTTTATGTTGTATTTAGCACTAAACGTTACCTACAATTTCAACCTTAAACAAATTAACGGCTATATAGTACGACCAAAAAGCAGACGCAGCTTAAAATGGGCTAAATTTTAGTCGCTTAAAAATTCCTCTACATACTTAAAAAACTGCTCAGGAGCTTCGGCATGTACCCAATGTGTTGCCTTTTCAATTGTTTTAATATTCGCTTGCGGAAAAGCATTTATTAAAGGCGGCAAATCTGAGTCTAAAACATAATCCGACGCTCCTCCTCTAACGACAAGAGTAGGTTTGTCTAATGGGTGTTCCGGCTCAATACCATCAAACATCTCATCTAAATTATTAGCAATACAATCTAAACACATGCGCCAAGCAAATTCTTTTTCTTCTTTACGATAAAGATTCTTCATAACAAACTGACGTATACGAGGTGATTCTATATCGTTAGCTAAGATTACCTCAACATCTTGTCGCCTTTCAATTTTAGAAAAATCGACTTTTTTCATCGCATTAATTACTTTTAAATGATAATCGCGAGGAGGATATTGACGTAAGCTGATATCTACAACTATTAATTTGGAAAGATAGTCGGGATTCTCTAATGCAAAACGCATAGCTACTTTCCCGCCCATAGAATGGCCAAGAATAATAGCGTCTTCCAATTCATGCTCATCAATAAATTCAAATAAATCGTCTACCAAAGCCAAATAATTAAAATTTGGGCTATGAGGTGATTGGCCGTGATTTCTCTGATCTAAAATAAAAACCTGATAGCCAAGTTCTGCAATTTTTTTTGCGAAACTTACCCAGTTATCAGAAATACCGAAAAGACCATGTAAAATAATAAATGGTTTTCCCTCACCGTAAGTTCTATAAAAAAGCTGCATCGTTTATTTCCTCAAGCAATTCAAATACATCTGAACGGTATTTTCCAATCCCAAATATAAAGCTTCACAAATTAGAGCATGCCCAATAGACACTTCGAGTAAACCGGGAATATTATCCGCAAAATATTTCAGATTTTCCAAATTTAAATCGTGACCCGCATTCAATCCCAAACCTACTTCATTGGCAACAATTGCAGCCTCAACAAATGGTTTTATTGCTTTCTCTTTATTAGCAGTATAATTAGCAGCATAGGCTTCGGTATAAAGCTCTACTCTGTCAGCTCCCGTTTTAACGGCATTTCGAATCATTTCCGCATCCGTTTCGATAAAAATGCTTGTACGAATACCTGCAGCTTTGAATCGACCAATAACCTCAGTTAAGAAAGCTTGATGCGTAATGGTATCCCAACCTGCATTAGAAGTTAGAACTTCCGGCGGATCAGGAACCAAAGTCACTTGGGCAGGAACAACTTCTAAAACCAAATCGATAAAGGCCTTATTGGGATAACCTTCAATATTAAATTCCGTAGCGATAGCTGGTTTTAATTCACGCACATCGCTATACCTGATATGCCGCTCATCCGGTCTGGGATGTACCGTAATTCCCTGTGCTCCAAAACGTTCTATATCTAAGGCAGATTGTAAAACATTGGGCATATTCCCACCTCGCGCATTACGTAAAGTGGCAATTTTATTAATATTTACACTTAATTTAGTCATAATATTTTGAATTTAATCGTCAGAAAAGTCTTTTAATAATTTCCGATAGGCAGAATACACATTTGCACGCGAAACAAAGCCAAGATATTTATCATTCTGAATAACCGGCATGGTATAATTACCCGTTTTATTAAATTTATTGGCAACTTCTTCCATTGATTCATCGGGACTAACCGTTGCCAAAGGCTGGAACATAAACTCCGATATTTTCACTTCATCATAAAGCTCTGACTTAAACATAACATTACGAATTACATCTAATGTTATTAAGCCATAAAAGTGATTTTTATCATCAACAACAGGAAAAATATTCCGTTTAGCTTTTGATACCAAATTCACCATATCGCCAAGAGTTGCATCAGGATCAATGGATCTAAAATCTTTTTCAATCAATTTATCTACCCGCATTAATTGCATTACTGATTTATCTTTATGATGGGTCATCAACTCACCACGTTTAGCCAGCTGATAAGTATAAACAGAATTTGGAATAAAAAGGCGAGCTGTGATATATGCCAATGTTGAAGTAACCATTAGAGGAACAAATAGCTGATATCCCGTTGTAATTTCGGCAATAAGAAAAATAGCCGTAAGAGGGGCATGAAGTACTCCGGAGATTACGCCAGCCATACCTACTAAAGCAAAGTTGGATTCAGAAAGACGAGTAAAAGAGGTGAGGTTGATTATTTTCGCGAAAAATATTCCAGATAGAGTTCCTAAAAATAGAGCCGGAGCAAAAACACCTCCAATTCCGCCAGCACCAAATGTAACAGAAGTCGCCACTACTTTTAAAAGTATTACAGCTACCATAACGCCAAGAAAAACCCATATTTGATTCTGATAATTTTCAAATAAACTATTTTCAAACATTAAAGATAAATCGCCATGTAAAGAGGCGTTAATAAATTCATAACCCTCACCATATAAGTTAGGGAATAAGAATATTAAAACACCTAAAATACTTCCTCCAATAAATAATCGCTTATACCATTTTTTTACTCTCGAAAAAAGCTCACTTATCTTTATGTAAACTTTGGTAAAATATACAGAGATAAAACCTGCAAAAACACCTAAGAGCGCATACCATAACAAATCAGAAATAGCAAACGGATCAATGGCTTGAATGGCATATACAGCTCCTCTTCCCATAAATAAATAAGAGGTAACTACAGCAGAAACAGAAGCTAATAATAAAGGAATTAATGCCATCATGGTAAGGTCAATCATAATTACTTCCATAGCAAATACAATTGCCGCAATGGGAGCTTTAAAAATGGCAGCCAAAGCAGCAGCACTTGCAATTGCTATTAAATGCGTGATTTGACGATAATTTAGCTTCACCACCTGACCTACACCACTTCCGATGGTAGCACCGGTAAGTACAATCGGACCCTCTAAACCAACAGAACCTCCGAAGCCAACAGTAAATATTGAAGTTATTATATTGGATATAACATTATGCTGAGGGATCATTCCTCCCTCTTTAGCAATAGCGTAAAGTACCGCTGGAATACCATGTCCGATATGACGCTTAATCACAAAATTGATAAACAAAACCGCCAAACTAATACCAATTATGGGGTAAATAAGATGAAAATATTCGTGATAAGGAAACCCATCTAATTTTTCTAAAAGCGATTGCACTAAATCTACTCCACGCTTAATAATTATTACCGAGATCCCAACTAAAACACCAGTTATTATACTTATGTAGTTAAGAAATTGCTTTCCTGCTAACTTTTTAAACCTGCGAATTTGAAATCTAAGAATTGTTTTATTACTCATTAATAAGTATATATATCTGATATTCAATAAATAAAAGCAAATTTACTTTTCATCAATTCAGTTTGCAAAATTAGTAAAAGATTGCATTGTAAAACCCTTACTACTACTTTTTATAATAAAATAAATTTTGGTAATTTTTTAAGTTGAATTTTTTTAGAACTAAAATTCAAAGACTATTAATCTTCAGAAAAATCTTTTAATAATTTCCGATAAGCTGAATACACATTAGCACGAGAAACAAAGCCAAGATACTTACCGTTTTTAATAACCGGCATAGTATAATTACCCGTTTTATTAAATTTATTGGCAACCTCTTCCATTGATTCGTCGGGGCTAACTGTTGCCAAAGGTTGAAACATAAACTCTGATATTTTCACCTCATCGTAAAGCTCTGGCTTAAACATAATATTACGAATAACATCGAGTGTAACGATACCATAAAAATGATTTGTATCATCAATAACGGGGAAAATATTCCGTTTAGCTTTAGATACCAAATTCACCATATCGCCTAAGGTCGCATCAGGTCCAATAGCTGCAAAATCTTTTTCTATTAACTTGTCAACACGCATCATCTGCAGTACCACTTTATCTTTATGGTGTGTCATTAATTCCCCTCTTCTTGCAAGCTGATAAGTATATACAGAATTGGGAACAAATATTTTAGTCGTTGCATAAGCAAGAGCCGAAGTAATCATTAATGGAACAAACAATTGATATCCGGTAGTGATTTCGGCAATTAAGAATATAGCGGTAAGCGGTGCTTGTAAAACCCCCGAAATTATACCTGCCATTCCTACTAAAGCAAAATTAGATTCCGACACCTGAGCTAAAGATGAAACATTTATTGCTTTTGCAAATAATAAGCCTGAATAAGTCCCTAAAAATAGTGAAGGAGCAAAAACCCCTCCAATTCCTCCCGCTCCAAAAGTAACCGAAGTAGCTATAGCTTTCATTAATATAATAACAAGCATTAGTCCTAATATAACCCAAATATTATCTTGAAAATCAACAAATAAACTATTGTCGAACATCAAAGAATAGTTTCCGTGTAAAGCACTATTTATAAATTCATATCCCTCACCATATAAAGCAGGGAATAAAAAAACCAAAAAACCTAAAATGCTACCGCCAATAAGTAAACGTTTATACCAGCTTTTGATATCAGAAAAAAGCTGAGCGATTTTAATATATACTTTGGTGAAATAAATAGATACAAAACCCGCAAATACGCCTAAAAGCGCATACCAAATTAAATCGGAATATGAAAAAGGATCTATTGATTGAATGGCGTATATCGCTCCACGCCCCATAAAAGCATAGGAAGTAAGAACAGCTGTTACCGAAGCCAACAACAAAGGAACAAGAGCAACCATAGTCAAATCAATCATAATCACTTCCATAGCAAAAACGATAGCTGCAATTGGAGCTTTAAAAATAGCTGCCAAAGCAGCAGCACTTGCAATTGCTAACAACTGAGTAATTTGTCTGTAATTCAACCTGAATATCTGGCCCAAACTACTTCCAAAAGCAGCCCCTGTAGCAACTGTAGGACCTTCCAGACCAACAGAACCACCAAAACCAACAGTTAAAATAGAACTTACAATACTTGAAAAAGTATTATGCTTTGGAATTATCCCATTCTGTTTAGAAATAGCATAAAGCACCGATGGAACGCCATGCCCAACATGTCTTTTTATAATAAATTTAATGAAAATAACGGCTAAACCTATTCCTATTAAAGGATATAAAATATGAAGGTAGGATTGGTATTGAAAATCTTTAGCAAACCGCAAAAGAGCTTGTAGTTGATGCACTCCTGTTTTAATTAAGGATGCAACTAAACCGGCTATAATACCAATAACTATACTAATAATGTAAATAAACTGTTTCCCCGCAAGTTTTTTTACACGAATAATCCCTATTCGTTGCAATAATTTGATATTCATTATATGCTTTTCATTCTTTTTTCAATCTACAAAAAATTGCATTCTATTTTTTAAAAAACAGCTCGCTAAAGTAACAAAAGATTAATAAACAGCACACTAATATTTGCTTTTTATGTCAAATTGAATTTTGTTACTTTAGCAAAAAAAATGAAAATGAAGATAGTAACATATAATGTAAACGGCATACGCGCCGCCATGAAAAAGGGCTTTATTGATTGGTTGAAAAATGAAAATCCGGATATCGTTTGTATTCAAGAAACCAAAGCTCAAGTTGATCAAATACCAATCTTTGATTTTACGGAAGCCGGATATTATACTTATTCTTTTTCTGCTCAGAAAAAAGGATATAGTGGTGTTGCTATTCTTTGCAAACAAGAGCCCGATCATGTGGAATATGGTATGGGAATTGAAAAATACGACTCTGAGGGTCGCTTTATTCGGGCTGATTTTGGTAATATCTCTGTCATCAGCGTTTATCATCCTTCCGGATCAAGTGGAGATTTACGTCAAGCATTTAAGATGCAATGGTTGGATGATTTCGCCAACTATATTCAGGAACTTAGAAAATCAAGACCAAAATTGGTTGTTTCAGGCGATTATAATATTTGTCACGAAGCCATAGATATTCACGATCCCATAAGAAACAAAAACAGCTCCGGTTTCTTACCGGAAGAGCGTGAATGGATGACAAATTTTCTCAACTTGGGGTTTATTGATTCTTTCCGTCGTTTAAATAAAGAACCGCATAATTATACGTGGTGGTCTTATCGTGCAAATGCACGTAATAACAATAAAGGATGGCGTATTGATTATAATATGCTCACCGAAAATTTAAGCGAAAACTTAAAAGATTCGGGTATTTTGCCCGAGGCAAAACAATCAGATCATTGCCCTACTTGGGTGGAAATTGATATTTAAGCAAAAAACCATTCCTAAATTAACACCAAAACCGTCTTTTTTTATCACCTTTTCTGCGATAATCCACGTTATTTGCAGAAAAAAATACATCTTGATAAAAATGCTCCCGCAGATTTCGCTGATAGACGCTGATAAGAAATTCTAATAGTATCTGGCATTATTGCCAAGGCTAAACAATCGGATCATTGTCCTAATGGGTTGAACTAAAAATCAATACTGACTAAAAATAATTTGTTTTCAGAAGAAACCCCCTTCTATTAAAATCGGGGTTTTTCTCCTTCTGTCTTTTTTAAATACTCCCGATATGCTAATCGCGTTTTTGCTTTTTGCATTTCACGCTCTAAAACAAGATCTGCTAATCCTGAAGTAAGCTCATCACCCATTTGAGTATCTATAATAGTATTGAATTTCTGCTCGTGAATATCGAGACGATAAAAAATATTAACTAAAGTATGGAAATCTGTTTCTATATACCAAGTAATAACATTTTGCAAATACAACTTCAGGTCGTTTTCTGTCAGATCATTATGCAATTTCAGAGCTGTTTCCTCTTCCTGCCCAAAATCCTTATTCAACAAAAAAGCAGTCTCGTTAATTAATTCCATAATTTTTTAAGTATTAACAAATACAAAGTTGAAAAATCACAGTAATTATTTTAGTTAATCTCTACGATTACTTCTACGAGGATTGGATCCGTTCTTCTTAAATTTATTATCTCTTCCTGAATTATACTGACGTTCACTACTCCTAGATTTACTTTTCGTTAATTCTACTTTTAACTCAACGCCTTGGAAATCCTGATTATTAAAATGTTCTAGAATTTCATTTGATTTTGCTTTATCAACTTCAAAGAAAGAAAACTTCTTCAAGATTTCAATATCACCAATTTCAACAGAACTTAATTTAGGATTCTGATTGATAATCCCCATTAAGCGACCAGGATTTAGTTTGTCTTTACTTCCAACATTAACGTGAAAGCGAGCCATATCCATTTTTCTCTTGCGACTATCTTTTTGATAACCATCCGAAGTTCTTCCATCGCGATTGGATCTTCTATCTCCACGGTCTCTATCCCCACGGTCACGATCTCTGCCTCGGCGATCACGATCTCTTCCATCTCTACTTCTGCGTCCGTCATCTCTATCGTTACCTTTAATATTCAAATCGGGTGCGTTTTTATAATATTTTAAGAAAGAGTTAAATTCGTAAGAAACAAAATGCTGAATCAGCTCTTCACGACTTAAATTCTCTAATTTATTATAAATAGCAGGTAAAAATTGTCCTATTTGTTCGGTGTTTACATCAATTTTTTCAACTTTCTCTATTAAGTTAAACAAACGAACATTACAAATTTCTGCACCACCGGGCACTTGTCTACGTTCAAATTCTTTACCTATTTTACGCTCCATATCGCGTAGTTTTCCTCTTTCGCGAGAATGGATTAGGGAAATAGAAATACCTTTTTCACCGGCACGTCCTGTTCTTCCGCTACGATGAATATAAACTTCGTTATCATCAGGAAGGTTATAATTAATAACATGAGTAAGCTTATCCACATCTAATCCGCGAGCAGCCACATCAGTAGCAACAAGTATCTGTAAGTTCTTCTTACGGAAACGCCCCATCACTTTATCGCGTTGATCCTGTGATAGATCTCCATGCAATGCGTCGGCATTATAACCATCAGCCATTAATTTATCGGCTATATCTTTTGTTTCCATACGAGTACGACAAAATACTATACCGTATATATCCGAATGAATATCAGCCAAACGTTTTAATGCTGCATATTTATCTCTTGCCGCAACTTGATAATAAATATGCTCTACATTTTTCGCGCCGCTATTCTTAGTTCCAATAGTTATTTCGTGATAATCACCCATATAGTTTTTAGCTATACTGAGAATACCTCTTGGCATAGTTGCAGAAAAAAGCATTGTTTGTTTTTGCTCGGGAGTATTGGATAAAATCTCATCCAATTCGTCTTTAAAACCCATACTCAACATTTCATCAGCTTCGTCTAAAACAAGCCACTTAATACGATCGACTTTAAGTCTTTTGCGTTTAATTAAATCTAACATTCTACCCGGTGTTCCAACTACTATTTGACCACCACGTTTTAATGCATTTATTTGGACTTCAATACTTGCTCCACCGTAAACGGGAATTACTTTTAACTTTGGCATAAAAGCCGAAAAAGTTTCTAAATCCTTTGCTATTTGCAAAGCTAATTCGCGTGTGGGAGACAGTATTAGTGCTTGTATATCTTTTGATTCACTATCGATTTGCTCTAAAATAGGCAAACCAAATGCTGCTGTTTTTCCGGTACCCGTTTGGGCATTAGCAACCAAATCTTTATTTTCGTTTAGTAAAAAAGGTATTGCTTTTTCTTGTACTGGTGTAGGCTCAACAAAACCCATTTTATCTAAGGCTTGTTGAATGTTGGGTTTTAACCCTAATTGTTCGAATTTCATTATTGTTATTTAAATTAAAAGAATGAGTATCAAATCAATTATCCCATTCAAAAAAGTGTGCAAAAGTATGCTTTATTTTGCAATAAATGCTTAAAAATAAATAATTTATAGAAAATATCTCTCATCCAAGATAAGGATATAATCATAAACACCAACTCTCAACAGCCTAACAACTTAAATTCAGTTGAGAAAGCCGTTAGTAATCTTTATGCTGAATTCATCTTAACAAGCAAATTATTCTTAACTTTGCGCCACCAAAAAAATTTAATATATTCTATCATGCAAAAGTCGATTATAATTCTGGCCGGAGGTGGTCCTGCACCCGGTATAAATACGGTAATAGCCACAGTAGCAAAAGTTTTTATTAAAGATGGATTTCGTATAATTGGCTTAAATGGTGGATACAAAGCGCTATTTGAAGAAAATCCAAATATCACTGAAATTGATTTTAAATTAGCAGATCGCATCCATAAAGAAGGAGGTTCTGCAATTCAAATGAGCCGACATAAACCAAAGGATAGCGAATTTAACACTAAAATATTTATCGATAATAACGTTAAATTATTAGTTACTATCGGAGGTGATGATACTGCCAGTACGGCTAATAGAATCGCAAAATTCTTAGCTAAGAATAATGTTCGTATTAAGAATATTCACGTTCCAAAAACAATTGATAACGATTTACCTTTACCTGAGGGAAACCCTACATTTGGTTATCATTCTGCAAAAAGCGAGGGCGTTCGTATGGCTACTACTATTTACGAAGATGCTCGTACAAGTGGCAACTGGTTTATTGTAAGCGCAATGGGAAGAGAAGCCGGACACCTTGCGTTCGGAATAGGAGCTGCTTGTCATTATCCACTTATTATTATCCCCGAGATGTTTAACAAAACCAAAGTTTCGTTAGATAAAATAATTCGCTTGATTATTTCATCTATTCTAAAACGAAAAGTTTTAGGAATCAATTACGGTGTTGTTATTGTAAGCGAAGGTGTTTTTCATTCTATGGGAGATGAAGAAATTGAAAGCTCCGGCATTGTATTTACTTACGATGAGCACGGACATCCTGAATTAGGCAATTTAAGTAAAGCCCACATATTTAATGTATTACTTCAACAGAAGTTAAAAAAGCTCAATATTCCTGTAAAAAGTCGTCCGGTAGAAATAGGTTATGAAATCAGATGCGTTCCTCCTGTTGCCTTTGATTTAGTTTATTGTGCATTATTGGGGATGGGAGTAAAAAAACTATTCGATCAGGGTATAAGCGGTGCTATGGTAACCTCTGACCAAAGAGGTGATATTTTACCCCTTTACCTGAAAGATGTAGAAGACGAGAATGGAAAAATTAAACCACGGTTGGTAAACATTGAATCCGAACGCTTTAAAATGGTTTATGAAGATAACCAACAGTATATTGTAGAATCGGACTATGGCACAGTAAAGCAAATAGTTGAAAATCCCGAAGATTATGATTTTCATAAAATCCTTAACTGGGTTGAGAATAAATAAGACAAGATTTTTAGCTTTAAATCTATTTTTTATTCTCGCAAAAAAAACCTTAGCTTTGCCGCTGCTAAGTAACGGCTATTGAGAACCTTTTGCGTCAGAAATAATGTGGAAATATATCATTAGGGGAATTTTAAGGTATCGCATAACCAATCTAATTATTATAGGATTGATTACTGTGTTCTTTGCTTTTCAGGCGCGTTCTTTAAAGCTCTCTTATGAGTTTGCTCAAATGCTCCCCGACAATCACCCAACCTTACAAGCCTATAAAAAGTTTAAAAAAGAATTTGGTCAAGATGGGGCCGTTATGTTTGTTGGTGCCGTTAATCATGATGTTTTCAAATTAAATAATTTCAATTCTCTTTACGACTTATCTGCTGAACTGAAAGAAATCAAAGGTGTAGAGGGCGTTGTTTCTGTTGCGCAAATTTATACTCTCGAGAAAAACACTAAAGAAAAGAAATTTGAATTTAAAACTGTTGTCAGCAAACGTCCTGAAACTCAACAAGAATTAGATTCATTAAAAAACGTTATTTACTCTCTGCCTTTTTATGACGGTCTACTTTATAATCGCGAGTCGGATGTTTTCCTACTTATGATTACTCTTGATAAGGAAATCTTAAACTCCAAAGATCGAGGGCCGCTTATTTATAAAATTAAAGAAAAAATTGATAGAAACGCACTAGAACAAGGCGTTGAAGTACATTTTTCCGGCTTACCATATATCCGAACAATTACAAGCGATCTAATAAAAAAAGAACTTAATCAGTTTATTTTTTATGCTCTTTTTGTGGCAGCATTTATCTTGCTCATCTTTTTCCGCTCATTTAAGATGGTTTTTTATCCTGTCCTTACAGTAGCTATTAGTGTTATATGGGCACTTGGAACTACTGCTTTGCTTGGGTTTAAAATAACTATTTTAACAGGAATTATACCGCCATTATTAATTATTATCGGTATTGAAAACAGTATATTTTTACTAAATAAATATATAGCCGAATACAGTGTTCACCAAAATAAGATTAAAGCACTAACAAGAATGGTCAGTCGTATTGGAAGTGCTAACTTTTTGACTAATGCCACTACTGCTGCAGGCTTTGCTGCTTTTATTATAACTGGCAATAAGCTATTGGTTGAATTTGGAATTGTTGCTGCATTAAATATATTTGGAATTTATCTGTTGACACTCATTATTATACCCATTCTTTTTTCTTTCAAGGGAAATCCTAAACCCCGTTTGCTTGCAAATGTTGAAAGCGGTATAGTTTCTCGACTTGTTGATAAAATATTAATCGTTGTTTCTAAGCATCGTAATTGGGTTTATGCGCTTAGTATTTTCCTTGTTATTATAGGTTTTATAGGGATTAGTCAATTAAAAACAACAGGGAATATTGTAGACGATATCCCAAAAGACGATGTTCTTTATCAAGACCTGCTATTTTTTGAAAAACATTTTAAAGGGGTTATGCCTTTTGAAATTACTATAGACACAAAAAAACCACGTGGCATATTGCAGTTAAGTACCATTAAAAAAATTGATCGTTTACAAAATGAGCTTATAAAATATCCTGAGCTTTCTCGCCCATTATCTTTAACCGAAGTGGTAAAATTCTCTAAGCAAGCATTTTATAATGGAGATAAAACAAAATATACCTTACCCAACAACCAAGAAAAGAATTTCATTTTAGCTTATATGCCTAAAATTGATTCGGGTAACCAAAATACACTAAACAGCTTTGTAGATAATAATCTTCAAACAACCAGGATTACAGTTCAGATGGCCAATATTGGAACCAATGAAATTGAAGAATTAAAAAAGGACTTAAGAGTTAAAATCGACAAGATATTTAACCCCAAAAAATTCAATGTTGAAATGACAGGAACAAGCGTTGTGTTTTTAGAGGGGACTAAATATCTTGTTAAGAACCTTTTACAAAGCTTACTTTTAGCATTAGTTGCTATTTCTCTTTTGATGGCATTACTATTTACATCTGCAAGAATGATTATATTATCGCTTATCCCGAATCTCTTACCGCAACTTCTTACGGCTGCAATGATGGGCTATTTTGGTATTCCCATAAAACCTTCTACAATATTAATTTTCAGTATTGCCTTGGGTATTTCTGTTGATAATGCTATCCATTTCTTATCCAGATACCGACTGCATTTAAAACAAAATAATTGGCAAATAGAAGTCTCCGTTTTAAATGCACTAAAAGAAACGGGTTATAGTATGATTTACTCATCTATTGTGCTCTTTTTTGGGTTTTATATTTTCACCCTTTCTACTTTTGGAGGAACTCAAGCTATGGGATACTTAATTTCGTTCACCTTACTTATTGCATTAATATCTAACCTTTTCTTGTTGCCATCTATCCTACTTACACTTGATAAGTTTATGACGACAAGAGCATTTAAAGCTTCTGTTTTAGAAGCTGCCGAAACAGATACAAACAACTAAGTTAAACTCCAAAATATTATTTTCCTTAATTTCTTTTAGATAAATTTTATATCTTAGAGGCATATTAATAATAAAGAACTCATTTATAATGAAAGGAATTATATTAGCCGGCGGCTCCGGTACGCGCTTACATCCTTTAACTATTGCCATAAGCAAACAATTGATGCCTATTTATAATAAACCTATGATTTATTATCCATTATCGGTTTTAATGATGGCAGGAATAAACGAAATCTTAATCATATCAACGCCTCATGATTTACCTCATTTTAAAAAATTATTTGGAACAGGCGAAGACTTAGGACTTAAGTTTAGTTATAAAGAACAAGTTATACCTAATGGTTTAGCTCAAGCTTTTGTTTTAGGTGAAGAATTTATTGGTAAGGATAAAGTGGCTCTTATTTTAGGTGATAATATTTTTTATATGAGAGGTTTAACAACTCTATTAAAAAGCGTAAGTAATCCTGACGGAGGAGTTGTATTTGCTTACCAAGTAACAGATCCGCATCGCTATGGTGTTGTTGAATTTGATGATAGTATGACAGCAATTTCTATTGAAGAGAAGCCGGAAAAACCAAAATCAAATTATGCTGTCCCCGGATTATATTTTTATGATAATTCTGTTGTTGAAATTGCCAAAAACATTAAACCAAGTGCTCGTGGCGAATATGAAATTACCGATGTAAACAGGTATTACTTAGAACAAAAAAAGTTAAAGGTTGCACTATTAGGTAGAGGAACAGCTTGGTTAGATACCGGCACATTTGAATCCTTAAACGAAGCCTCCCAATTTGTAGAAGTTATTGAAAAGCGACAAGGAATGATGATTAGCAATATAGAAGAAATTGCATATCGAATGGGATTTATTGATGCTGATCAGTTACGTAAATTAGCAGAACCTTTACGAAAAAGCGGCTATGGAGAATATTTATTGACTTTAATAAAATAAATCTCTTTATTTCTTACAATATCTACACCTTCTGTCTTTTTAATTATCCAAAGCTTTAACTACCTTTGTTGCGATTAACAAATTACTATGCAAACCTTCGAAGAATACCAAAGTTTAATTCAGTCTGTTATTGAAAAAGAAATTGGTCATCGTGAACCGGTTGAATTGTACGACCCTATTAATTACACCCTAACTATGGGCGGAAAACGCTTACGCCCTTTATTAACTCTATTAAGCTGCGATATCTTTGATGGAAATTTGCAGGATGCTCTTTATCCTGCACTTGGACTGGAAACTTTTCACAATTTTACCCTATTGCATGATGACATAATGGATCAGGCACCAATAAGACGCGGATTACCAACAGTATATAAAAAATGGGATGCTAATCATGCTATTCTTTCCGGCGATACAATGATGGTTATGGCATACGATTTTATTTTAAATTCACCCAAGGATTTACTTTTTGATATTTTTACCATATTCAATAAGGTTGGCAGAGAAGTTTGCGAAGGTCAGCAATACGATATGAATTTTGAAACTAACAACAACGTTAAACTTGATGAATATTTAAAAATGATTCACCTGAAAACGGCAGTCTTATTAGGTGGAAGTATGCAAGTTGGAGCTATCGTTGCCCGAACTACGAAAAAAAATTCTCAATTAATCTATAATTTTGGCGAAAGTGTGGGAATGGCTTTTCAGCTTCAAGATGATTTATTAGATGCTTTTGGTAATGAAGATGTATTTGGGAAAAAAAATGGTGGGGATATTAGAGCTAACAAAAAAACCTATTTATACCTTAAGGCAATGGAGTTAGGTTCTACGCAACAACAAAACGAGCTTAAAAAATTATTTGATATCCAAAATGGGCAAGATGATGATAAAGTAAAAAAGGTTTTAAATATTTTCAATGATTTGAATATAGAAGCCGAAACGCAAACTTTAATGGATCACTATTATGATAAAGCAATGAAAACGTTGGAAGAAATAAACTTAAACCAAGAAAAGAAAGCTATTTTAGTTAAGCTTGCCGAAAGTTTAATGAATCGTGATAATTAGGTTTTACGTTTTTCTTCAAGTTCTAAACTAACTTTTTCCCAATCATTTAATCGACTTTCTAAATTAGTCTTTAATTTTTGGTAACTCTCAAAAAAACTACTATCATTAATCAATTCTTTATATTTTTCAGGATCGGCTAATTGAGAATCCGAAATCTCTATCTCTACCTCCATTTTAGCAATTTCTTTTTCAACCCTTAGCAATTGATTTTCCAACTTACGTAACTCTTTATCATTAGCTTTTTTATTAATATAAGCCTGCTTATTTTCCGAAACTGTTTTTTCTTTTTGACTACTACTAATACCTCTACCCGATTTTTCTAACTGTTGAAAATTCTCGATTTTTCTCTTTTCCAGAAAATTATGAATATCGCCCAAATGCTCTTTTGTCTTGGCTTTTTTAAACTCAAAAACTTTATCTGTCAAGCCCTGTAAAAAATCACGGTCGTGCGACACTATTATCAGGCTACCGTTGTACTGCAATAAAGCATTTTTAAGAATTTCTTTCGACTGGATATCTAAATGATTTGTTGGCTCATCAAGCACCAAAAGGTTGTACGGTTCAAGCAACAATTTTGCTAATGCTAATCGCGATTTTTCACCACCGCTAAGCACACTTACCTTCTTATCTATAGTCTCTCCACTAAAAAGAAATGCACCCAAAATATCACGTACTTTTTTTCTTAAATCTCCGGTTGCTACATCGTCTATGGTATCAAAAACGGTTTTATGCATATCGAGATAATCGGTTTGATTTTGTGCATAATATCCCAACTTTACATTATAACCTATTTTAAACATCCCCTCATATTCCAGCTCTCCTACAATAATTTTAGCTAAAGTAGATTTACCCATTCCATTTTTCCCGACAAAAGCAACCTTCTCTCCTTTAAGCAAAACAAAATCTAATTGATTTAATACTAAGTTAGTGCCAAAACGCTTATTTAACTTTTGTGTTTCTACAATTATTTTTCCGGCTGGTGGAGCATCTTGAAAACTGAACTTAATACTTGAACGATCAATAGTATCGACTTCAATACGTTTTATTTTCTCGAGCATTTTAACTCTCGATTGTACTTGTTTTGCCTTAGTTGCCTGATATCTAAAACGCTCTATAAATTGCTCAATTTCCTGTATCTGCCGTTGCTGGTTTATATATGCTGACTTTTCTCCAATCAATCGCTCTTCGCGCTCTTTAACATATTTACTATATGGCATTTTATAATCATAAATACGCCTTTTGCTAATCTCTATTGTCCTTTTAGTAACAGAGTCTAAGAAAACCCTATCGTGAGCAACCAACATTACGGCTCCCTTATAATTCTTTAGAAAATTTTCCAACCACTCTATAGATTCAATATCAAGATGATTTACCGGTTCATCAAGCAAAAGCAGATCGGGCTGTTGTAAAAGGATTTTGGCAATTTCTATCCGCATACGCCATCCTCCGCTAAATTCGGCAAGTGAACGTGAAAAATCATCAGACGTAAAGCCGAGTCCCAGTAGTACTTTTTCTAAATCGGCATCACGATTTTGACCTCCTAACAACTGATATCTTTCTGTAGAAATGCTTAACTCATTTGCTAAATTCAAATATTGTTCGCTTTCGTAATCTGTCCGGCTAATTAAATCTTTATTGAGTTGTTCTATTTTTTTTTCAAGATCGTTAATCTGACTAAAGGCTTTTTGAGTCTCCTCATAAATACTTAATGTACTGTTATTCTTTAGCTCCTGCGGTAAGTATCCTACTGTTTTCCCGTCGGGAATTACAATCTCTCCTCCATCAAAATCTAATTCTTTTGCCAATAGCTTTAGCAATGTAGATTTTCCTGTACCATTTGCTCCAACTAATCCAATTTTATCATTTTGATTAATAAGAAAAGACACCTGATCGAAAAGCAGGTGACCGGAAAAAAGCATGCTTATATTTTGGACTGAAAACATTTATTTATTTGTAAAAAAACCCATCGGATTACATATTCTCCCGACAGGTTAAATTATATTTTTAATACTCTTTTATTCCTCTAAAATTTTAGCTGTAAAATCACGACCATAAGCCTTACATTTTTCCAATTCTATTTCATTGGGAGTAAATTTAAAAAACATCCCAACGGTAAAGAAATCGAGTTTTAAGTTACGTAAATTATTTTCTATCAGCTTAGAACCCTCACCACTCCAACCGTAAGAGCCAAAAGCTCCTGCAAGTTTACCCTTATCGCGCAAGGGATTTATAATTGCAAAAAGCTTATAAATGGGCAATAAGATATTTTGGTTAATTGTTGGCGAACCCACAATAATACCACTTGCTTTTTCCATTTGTATATCAAGTTCACCAATAGCCGTTTTTTCAATATCAAGAAGAACAGCATCTACTTCGCCCGACTCCCGAATACCTTCGGCTATAGCTTCAGCAATTAATCCTGTTTTATGATAAGCAGAAACGTAAGGAATAAAAATATATTTCCGTTCGGGTTGTGCTAAAAATTCTTTTGAATAATCTTCTGAAAGCTGAACATATTTGCGCCAGTTTTTACGTAAGAGAGGGCCGTGTCCGGGAAGAATTGCATTTATTCTCAAAGGCTTTATTTTTTCAATAGCCTTGAGCATAAATTTACTAAATGGTTTTAGAATTACATCAAAATAATATTTAAATGCATCATCAAAATTACCAACTTCGTCATCCCACATATTATCATCGGCATAATGAGAACCAAAAGAATCGCAAGTAAAAAGCAAACGATCTTCTACTAAGTAGGTATATATAGAATCGGGCCAATGCAAATTAGCAGCACCTATAAAACGTAGTGTTTTATTCCCTAAATCAAGGGTATTTCCGTCTTTAACAATTTGATATGGGAAATCGGCTCCCATTAAATCTTTTAAATAACGAATAGCATTACCGGATCCGACAACAGTTGCTTTTGGTGCCAAGTTTAATAAATTACGCAAATTACCCGAATGATCGGGTTCGGTATGATTAACGATAATATATTCTATCTCAGCAGGATCGACAACACTTTTAACTTTCTCAATATAAGTATCCCAAAACCGCTCTTTACTGGTATCTATTATAGTTTTTTTCTCAGCATTAATAAAAAACGAGTTATATGTTGTTCCGTGTTCGGTTTCCATAACCACATCGAAAGTAACAATCTCTCTATCTAAAACCCCTATCCAATGTACATCGGGAGTTATTTGAATATTTTTTTGTTCAGCCATTTTAATCTGATTATATGTTTTATTTATATAAAGCGTCTAAAAATCTAAAACAATTTGTCCATCATCATCTAAATTCTCATTTTTGTTCTTTTGTTTCTTCTCAGGAGTAGTCTTAGTTTCTGTAGGTTTATCAACAATAATATGTTTTTCGTCTACTTCTATTTCGAATTCAATATTATTTTCAGAATCAACAGTATCGGGATTATCTCCTTTTATATCTTGTTGTTGTTCAGTATTTTGATTTTCTTGCTCTGATTTAATAAAAGGATATTCGGAATCAATAGGATTTAGCCAAGTTGAATTTAGTAGTTTATCTGTTGTTATTCTTTTTCCTTTGGCTTTATAGCTTTTTACGCCTATAAATTCGTCCACATCAATTCTTAATTTCAGATTTCCTTTTCCTTTAGATGATTTTATAAGAACCTTAACCAATGGTTTATAATCGAGGCTGTAATCTATCAATTTAGCTTTTGCCGAATCTCCAATAAAATTAATTTTCTTTTCTGTTATTTCCGGAATAAATCTTTTAAGATATGGGGTTTTAGAATTTGCTTCAATATATATTGCGCTTACAATTTTATGCGGCTGGAATTTTTCTATCAGCAGCATATCTTCTTCAAAATGATTAGTTAAATCAAAATTATAAAGTTTATATTCTCCCGATTTCATAATTGTAAAAATCTTTTCCTCACCGGAGAAAGCGCCTAAATATCGTCCACGTTCGTCAGTATTCAAGCGTTTTACACTATCGTCAAACCAAATATCTATGGCTCCTAAAGTTGAAACCCCGTCTTCTTTTTTAACAATCTTAGCTATAGGTTTTTTACTTAAAATATTTCCTTTTGCTCCTCTGCCTTTTATTGCAAGTTCGCTAAAATCAAAATCAAAAGTTGTTTTTTTAAGCTTTGGATTGGGTCGTAAATTTATTTTTAAAAGCTCGGCTTCACCATTTGGATTAGCTGTAAAGTATAAAATTTTAGAGCCTTTTGTTTGACTAATAAAATCATATTCTTTATCTCTTGTAATGGAGGTTACAGCAAAACGCTTCACAAAGCTATTTCCTCTTAACCCATCTCTATAAACTACATTATAAACGGTTCTGTCGTCGCCTTTTTTAAATACATCAACATGCAATATTTTCTTTCCTACAAAGACTTTTCCGTTTACTTTGGAAACCACAAATTTACCATCTTCTCTAAAAACTATAATATCATCGATATCGGAACACATACCAACGTATTCGTCTTTTTTCAGAGAAATACCTACAAAGCCATCTTCACGATTTACATACAGCTTTTGACTTGCCACCGCAACCGTAGCGGCATTAATATTTTCAAAACTGCGAATTTCTGTTTTTCTACCTCTGCCTTTTCCAAAACGCGTTTTTAAATCCTTAAAATAATCAATTGCAAAATCTATTAAATGATCTAAATTGAAATCAACTTTTTTAAGCTCTTCATTTAAATCTTTTATCTGCTCATCGGCTTTAAATGAGTTATACTTAGAAATTCGCTTAATTTTTATTTCTGTCAAGCGAATAATATCATCGCGAGTAACTTTACGGATAAATTTTTTAGTATAAGGCTTTAATCCTTTATCAATAGTTTCTATTACTTCTTCAAATGATTCACAAACCTCAATATCGCGATAAATGCGATTTTCTATAAATATTTTTTCGAGTGAAAGATTATGCAGATGCTCTAATAATTCGTTCTTTTTTATTAGGAGTTCTTTCTTGAGTAATTCTACCGTAAGATTAGTTGACCTTTCTAATATCTCATCAACACCTAAAAAAGCAGGTTTATCATTATCGATAACGCAGGAATTAGGAGAAATTGAAACCTCGCAATCGGTAAAAGCATAGAGTGCATCTATAGTTTGATCGGGAGAAACGCCCGGCGAAAGATGTAAAATAATTTCTACTTCGTTAGCTGTATTATCATCAATTCTCTTAATTTTTATTTTGCCTTTGTCGTTTGCACTGATAATAGTATCAATAACGGTATTTGTTGTTTTTGAAAAAGGTATTTCAGTAATGACAAGGGTTTTATTGTCGAGCTGATTTATTTTTGCTCTGATACGTATTCTACCGCCTCTTAAACCTTTATTATACTTGCTTACATCTACATATCCACCAGTCTGAAAATCAGGATAAATCTCAAATGATTTCCCTTGTAATATCCGAATAGAAGCGTCTATTAATTCAATAAAATTATGTGGTAATATTTTAGATGCCAATCCAACAGCAATGCCTTCAACCCCTTGCTGGAGCAATAATGGAAACTTAACAGGTAAATCGTTAGGCTCTTTATTTCTTCCATCGTACGAAAGCTTCCATTCGGTAGTTTTAGGATTAAAAAGAGTATGTAATGCAAATTTTGTAAGTCGAGCTTCAATATATCTGGGAGCAGCTGCACGGTCACCGGTATGGATATTTCCCCAGTTTCCCTGCATATCAATTAGTAAATCTTTTTGACCGATATTTACTAAAGCATCACCAATGGAAGCATCACCGTGAGGGTGATATTTCATTGTATTTCCAATGATATTGGCCACTTTATTGTACCGACCATCATCTAACTCTCGCATAGAATGCAAAATCCTCCTGTGAACCGGTTTTAATCCGTCTACAACACTAGGAACAGCACGTTCCAAAATAACATAGGAAGCATAATCCAAAAACCAATCCTCATACATACCCGAAATATGTGTAGCTGATTGCATTTTACCTTGTGATTGCTCATCATGTTGATGTTCTTCGGTATTCACATTCTCATCAAAATCTTCTATTCTGTCTTTTTTTTCATCCATTCAAAAAATCGTCTTCTTATCCCAGTAAATTGGTTTGCAAAAGTACAACATCCCTAAGACATAGCTTCTTGAAATTAACATAAAAACTCATAAGGCTCACTTAAAAATTGAGTTATCTAATTTAAAAGATACATTTCAAGATTATATCTGCGATGTTTGATGGTCAAATTTACAAGTAATCAACCATTTGTCAATACTATGAACAAAAAAGATTTAAACAAAAAAAGCCCTCAGAAGAGAGCTTTTAAATGTTTTTCAGCTAAACTATTTCTGTATTACAATACTTTGTCCAAACAGCTGATTATTTTTTTGAATCTGTAGCACATAAACACCATCGGCAAGATATTCTAAATTAATTGTATTTGTCTGAGCGGTTAAACTGTTTTTATACACTAATTTACCACTTAAACTTCTAATTTCCACTTCAATTTCTTCACCGTTATAATCTTTAAAATCGATTCTAAACTGCCCTGTTGAAGGGTTAGGATAGATAGATTCTATAACTTTAGACAATGACTCTGCTCTTGTTTGAATACCACTATCATATACTTTTGTTTCCCATAATCCACGACCATAAGTTGCTGCTTTTAATTTGCTTTCACTTGGAGTTACCGCATCATAATATATCTCTAATTCGCTTACTACAACATTTGGGAGCCCTGTACTGAAAAACACCCAAGGATTGTTACCCAGCTTAAGATACACGCCAATATCTGTTCCGGCGTAAAGCTCAACTTCTGACGTATTTAATTTATTTTGTACAATAGTATTGCAAGGAACATCGGGAAGTCCATCTGAAATATTTGACCAATCTTGACCTGCATTAGTACTTTCCCAAACGCCATAACCATCATAACCACTCATAGTAACCCAAACGGTATTTGCGTCATCATCCTTTACAGCAATATAAGTAATCTTAGCATCACTAACAGGAAGAGTTCCGGTAATATCAATCCAACCATTATCGATATTATCTGTATGATATATGGTATAATAAGTAGCAGCATAAATAGTATTTGTATCAGCCGGAGATATTGCTAAGGACTGCAAAGGAGATTCTTGAAAATCACTTATCTGAACAAAATTATCACCTCTATCTTCCGTCTTCCAAATTTCATTATAACCAACATATAAACTTTTTGGATTAACCGGATTCAAAATATAAGGAGTTATCCACGCCCCATCAGCTCCACCTGGAATATTATCTGAAATATCAGTTTCAGATCCCGACCAATTAGCCATAGTTCTAGAAATTTGACCGTTTACACCAGATCCATACTGTATGTCTTCATCGGTATAATCTATTATACATTCTGCTCCATCACCTCCTTTTACGGTATACCAATCATCATAATACGAAAGCTTTGTTCCGTTATCCTGCAGTCCGGTAATACCCTGATTAACATCCGTTTGAGAAGTACTTAATCTGTAGATTTGAGAATTAACAATACCATTAGTTAAATCAGTCCATTCTGTGAAATTACTTGTTTTGTATATACCCCCATCATTTCCCTCGAACAAATTTCTTGTTCCTGTCTGAAATCCCAAATAATGCTTATCAGCGTGAACCTCAGGTGATTCAAATCCGCCATACCAATGATTCATCATCTCCCAAGTTAATCCACCATCAATTGATATCCACGTATTTATACCACCAATAAAAAGAAAATTTGCTGAAGTTGGAGATACAGCTATAGCTAAATCATACCATCCTTGACCACCGTCATCATCACCATTATCCCAACCAAGGATATTCAAACCTCCTTCAGCAGCTGGATCATAAACCATATCAAATGATTCTCCGGCATTTTCCGATTTAAAAACGCCGTACAAACCATCATCATCATTTACCATAACAGCGTAAACATATAGTGGATTAGCCGGACTTACAGCCAGTTCCGTACGATTTCCTTGAGATTCATCTATAATTTGATTCCAATCATTACCACCATTCGTAGAAACGAATACGCCACCTTGTTTAGTAGAACCATATAACGTATTAAAATCGTCCGGTTTAAACTCCATATCTATAAACATTTCATCAGAAATCTTACTCCAATTCCCATTTACACCACTACCTTTATAAGTACCAAAATTTCCTGTTACAATAATGGTTTCATTATCAAAAGGATTTAACAGAGCTCGGTAAATCATTCCGTTTTGATTGGTCGTAAAATTGAAATTTATATTTTCCCAATTTGCACCTTCATCAGTGGATTTTAAAAGCCCTATACTTTTTGTGTCGAAAGCATCTCTATCGCCGGTAGCTAGATAAATAGTATGAGAAGTAAAATAATCTGATGGGATAATAATATCGCTAACACCAAGTGTTTGCATATCATCGTTTAAAACTTCCCAACTTTGACCACCATCAACTGTAACCCATAAACCACCAGAAGCTGTTCCTACCCAAAACATATCGGGATTAGTTGGATGATAAGCGATTACATTAATTCTACCTATTCCGAAGTAACCTCCCGAAGAAGAATTAGGTCCTTTACTTAGCCATAATTCACTGGTTTCATTAAAGGCAGCAGCGCGTTTTTCTTGTTTAAAAATAGTATTAATATCCTGTATAGGAAACTCTCCTGTTTCAGGATTTGTACGCGTTTCCCAGAAATACTCCCATCGCTTAAATTGTTTCCAACCCGGTGCTTTCTTCTGTTCACCATTATCGTCGATATAAAAACCTCCTTTTACATTATACGGTTCCCAATAAGAATAAAAAGCTTTCTGATAATCAAAAAAAGTATGTGAAGAAGATGCTTTTTCTTTAGGTAAATTATTTGTCCATTGTTGTGCATTTACAAATACAACAAACATAAAACTCAAAAAAACTAAACTGATTTTTTTCATGCGTTATAAAGTTAAGTACCACTAAATTTAAATTGCTGATATTATTGCGAGAATATCGTCACAAACCTACATAAAATAATCCTAATTACCACCATAAAAATAGAGCCCTTTATAAAAATATGACCTCTATTTACAATAGATTTAGCGCAAACTGATTACAAAAAAAATTAAACGAATTAAGTTATCATTGATAATCAATTTCGGTAGTTATATTAATTCTATTTATATTCTTCGCCAATTCTTAACTATGAGATGAACATAAGAAATAAGGCAACTACATATAATACCGTTAGGAAATACAGTCTTAATTTCATGCTTATACTTTTTTAGTTATTGTTCGTTTTATCTCCTTCTAAAACCTTGCCAGAAATGCCTTTCAATACGACTTAAAATCTTATAAATTGATAATCAAACACTTTTAAAAAAGATGAATATAAATCCATATTTAGATTGCTACTTATTTTTATCTCAAATTGAGAAAATAATTTCAAAATGACAACTCAAAGATGTAAAATTTCACGTAGCAACACTAAACCGGAACGGCTAATTTTAATATTTTCTCCATTTGACAGAATAATTTGATGCGAATCCTTACTGTAATTTCCAATTTTTGAAATTTCATCTATATTTACTATAAATGACCTATGAACTCTTACAAATTGACCATTAGGCAAGCTATTCTCCAAAGAACGCAAACTAGTTAATTTTAAATACTTCTGCTCTTTTGTATGAATCATCACATAATCGTCTTGCGCTTCAATAAATAATATTTCAGAAACAGGAATTATATGAACATTTACACCTTCTTTTACAACTATTCTATCCAAAAGCCGCCTTTCTTGTTGTGCATTTTTAAGTTTAGATAAAGACTTTTTTAAATCGGGAACTAATACTTTTTGAGTATCCAACACTTTATTAACGGAGCGCTCAAACCGTTCTTGTGAAAAAGGTTTTAATAAATAATCTATTGCGGCTAACTCAAAGGCTTTAACAGCATATTCGTGATAGGCTGTAGTAAAAATTATTTGGGGAGGGTCATCCAAAAGCTCAAGAATTTCAAGGCCATTCAATTTTGGCATTTCTATATCTAAGAAAACAAGATCAGGCTTTTCTGCCTGTATAGCTTTTAAAGCTGAGAAACCATCGGCATAAATACCAATTAAAATAAGTTCCGGTATAGACTGTATCCACTTTTCTAATAATTTTTGAGCGGGTAATTCATCCTCAACTATAAAAACCTTAAGCTGTTTCATCATTATCTGTTTGGGGAATTATAATATTAACTTTAAACAGATTATCTGTTTTTTCGAGCCTAAAATCGGCTGCATTTTTGTAAATTATATTCAAACGCTTACGAACATTATCAATACCTTGTCCGGATCCTTTTTTAACATTAACAGATTTATCATATGTATTACATACTTCTATCAATAAATTAGTATTACTTTCTTTTGCTTTTATTTTAACATCAACATCACCTAATTTACTTCCTAAACCATATTTAATGGCATTTTCCAAAAGAGGTTGTAAAAGCATTGCGGGCAATTTCAAATCTAAAGCTTTTTCTTGAATATTTTTATTGAACTTCAGGCGATTTCCAAAACGAACATGTTCTATAGCCATATAACGTTCCAAATTAACAAGCTCATCCTTAAGATCTATCTTTTCTTGTTTATTTTTTTCAATGGAAAATCGCAAAAAGTCAGATAATTGCAACAGCATTTTACTCGCATTTTCAGGCTCTGTCTGAATTAAGGCATTTAAGCTATTTAAGCTGTTAAACAAAAAATGAGGGTTAAGTTTAGATCTTAATAAATCTATTTCGGCATTTTGTAAGCTTGAATGAAGCTTTAATTCTTTTTCTTTTCGTTGCTGTTGCCGAATATAATTTGCATACAAATAGTAAACAACAATCAGAATAATGTATAACAGAAACCCATTTCCATATCGCCACCCTATTGTTCCCCACAGTAAATTCACATAATCGGGAGATAAAGAAAAAATATGTGCTAATATATAGGTTCCGCTGTACACCCAAATACTAACCAAAACAAAAGCCGAAGCTAAATGTTCTAAAATCAAAGGGAAAAGTTGATTTTTCTCAAAACTGGCATAACGAATAAAATACCACACTCCTATTCCAATAAAGAAATAAATACTTCCGAAAAGAAGACTGTCAATTACTGCATAAAACCACGAAACAGAAAACAACTGAAAAAAGGATAGAGTTTGAATGCTAATCAGTATAACCCAAGCCAAAATATACATTCCAAATGCTGTCTTACTGCTGAAAAGAGGATGTTGCATAGAGGATTAAAATTACAAAAGCCTTTTGAAAAGACAAACTTAGTAAGATTTTAATTCGGCTCCACCGAATAAAACAAGTCCTTTAATCACCAATACTGAAGGAGCACCTTCTGTAATTTCTTCTGGCTTTCGCACATATCTTTTATCACTAAACCCACCAAAAACAGAGATCGTTTCTACTTTTATTACCCAATCTGCAGGAACAATTATTTCCGATCCTCCAAAAACAAAGAAAATATCAAGCACTTGTTTTCCTGGGGCTAATTTAGCACGATGCATCTTTATTTCAGAGCCGCCAAAAATGGCGGTTAGCTTTCCTCCTTTAAAATTCTTACTTGTAATTACACGAGACCCACCACCAAAAATGGCAATATCGTTAACATAATCATCCTGTGCAAAATCGCCTTGTTCATCAGACTGATTCTCATTTCTGTACTTATTGCGCTCTCTTATTCTGTTCTTCCAAAAACGTTCACCATACTTACTTTCAGAGGAATTAAACAGAAGAAAAATACCAACAGCAACAATCGCCATAGGCCAAATAAATCGCCCCATACGAATTGGAATATGAATAATATCCGGAATCCAAAACATTATACCAACTGTCAGCATAATAAATCCGCCCGTTCGGTTATGCGAAAATAGAAGGTTTAAAGTTCCGATAGCTATTAATAACGTTTTCCAACTAAAAATATAATACCTCATTTGTGGAGGCAATACATTTAGATTATTAAGCAAGAACAATAAACCTGCAACCAAAATAATAATACCGGCTATTACACGTCCGTTTGAATCTTGTCTTTGTGGATGATTTCTCATATAGTTTATTTTTTTTGTTTTCAATTTTTAGCGAAACTAAAGACATTACCACAATAAGTCAAGAAGTTTTCGGCGAATGGCATTCATTTATCGGCGAATGACGAAAAACACTTATTTTTGCAAAAAAATCAGATTGATTAAATGAAAATAGCAGCATTAGTTTCGGGAGGTGTCGACAGCTCAGTTACAGTTCACCTGTTAAAAGAAATGGGTTACGACCCTACAATCTTCTACATAAAAATAGGCTTGGAAGATGAGCCCGGATACGTTTGTCCAAAAGAAGAGGATATTGAAATCACCAGTTATATTGCCAAAAAATATGGCTGCAAAATGGAGATTGTCGATTTACAAAAGGAATATTACGACACCGTTATTAAATACACCCTGGATACCGTAAAAAAAGGACTTACACCCAATCCGGATATTATGTGTAATCTGCTTATTAAATTTGGTGCATTTAATGATAAATACGGTAAAGAATTTGATAGAATTTCTACCGGACATTATGCGGGAATAGAAGTAATTGATGGACAAAACTATTTGCATACGGCTGTTGACAGACATAAAGATCAAACCTACTTTTTAGGTCGGATTAGCAATGCTCAATTACAAAAAGCGATGTTTCCATTACAAAATATCCCTAAACCCGAGGTAAGAAAAATCGCCTATAATATCAAACTACCATCAGCAGGAAGACCTGATAGTCAAGGAATTTGCTTTCTTGGGAAAATAAACTATAACGATTTTATCCGCCAATATGTTGGCGAAAATAAAGGCGATATTGTTGAATTAGAAACTGGGCGACGTTTAGGTGAGCATCGTGGATTATGGTTTCACACTATTGGCCAACGAAGAGGATTGGGATTAAGCCAAGGTCCTTGGTTTGTGGTAAAAAAAGATATGGAAAAGAATATTCTTTATGTTTCTAACGGTTACGATCCAATTGCTCAATACGAAGATAAAATTTGGTTAGCCGATTTTAAATTTATTAACGAGAAAGCCGATCGTGATTATTCTGTTTTTCAAGATGTAAAATTTAAAACACGCCACACCCCCGATTTTACAAAAGGAAAACTTATTCAGAAAGGCGATCAATACTTTATTCAATCAGATACTGCAATTGCAGGCATAGCAGCAGGGCAATTTGGAGTAATTTATGACGAAGCGGAAGAAATTTGCTTAGGAGCAGGAATCATTAATAATTCGCTTCTTTAAAAACTTTATTTTCTATTAAATTTGGGATATAAGTTCTCTTTGTTGTATTTTGGTGCTGAAATTTAAAACTCGCATCAAAATGAAACTTAATAAACTTTATTATTTCGTCTTATTTATTGGCTTAGGAATCTCTCTTTTTAGTTGTACAAAAGATGATACTGACACTCCCGATAATCCTCAAGCAGTTCAAAGAGGCGACCTGATAAAATCTGTTAAGATGGATGACATCACCATAACAGAAATAAATCTGGGCTTAACCTTAACCGGAGCACATACAATCTTAAATCCTGAATATAAGGTTGAAATGATTAAACTTTCCTATTCAACTATTGATAGTGAAGGAGAGCCTACAACAGCTAGTGGTGCTTTATTCATTCCGGTAACAGGCGGCACATTCCCTATGTTAAGCTACCAGCACGGCACCTTAGCTAAACGCACTAATGTTCCAACTTATATGGGTTCAAATTCCACAGAAGGAATGGTTGGAGCACTTGGCGCTTCTCTAGGATTTATCAGTTGCTTACCTGATTACTTAGGCTTAGGCGATTCTCAAGAAGTTCATCCTTATCTTCAATCCGAATTATCGGCGTCAGCAAGTATTGACATGCTAATTGCAGCTGAAAATTATTGTGATGAGAATGGAATCTCTTATTCAGGCGATTTATACATTTGTGGGTATTCTGAGGGCGGATATGTTACTATGGCAACTCAAAAGGAATTAGAAGCCGATTATAGCTCAAAGTTTAACCTTAAAGCATCGGCACCAATGGCAGGTCCTTATGATGTTGAAGCTACTGCTGATGGTATATTAACATTAGATACCTACAGCTCACCGGCATTAATTGGTTTTATATTATACTCTTATGCTGAATATTACGACAATTTAGATTTATCGGATATTTTTAATGCTCCTTATGCAGATCTAGTTTCTAGCCTATACGATGGAACCAATGACTTGAGAACTATTAATGCCAACCTAACAACAGATATGACAGCACTATTAAATCAAACTTTTGTAAACGATTTTAAAACCAATGATAATCATGTTTTACGATTAGATTTTCGCGAAAATTCTTTGCTTGACTGGAACCCTAAAAATCCCATCCGATTTTATCACAGCCTAGCTGATGAAATTGTTCCTTACGCTATCAGTGTAAATGCAGAGCAAATTTTGAGTGCAAATAGCAGTTCAACCGTTGAATTGATAAGCATTCAAACTGGTTCTCACACAGATGCTGCCGTACCCATTATATTATCTGCTTTGGAGTGGTTTGATTCTTTAAAATAAGTAACAAACTTTTTACATTGAATTAAAACCTTGTTATTGAACTTTAAATAAAGAAAACATCGGCACAGAAAAAAGTCTCTTTAGCGATGTGCCGCAGCAATTGCTGCAACACTAATTTTTAGATTAGGAATCTCAAGCAAGACACGAGCACAAGCTTCCATAGTAGAGCCTGTTGTAATTACATCATCAACAAGCAAAATATGTTTACCCGACAGTTCTTCAGAATTAACAAGACCAAAAATATCCTTAACATTTTCCCAACGTTCAATCTTCGTTTTACGTGTTTGCGTTTCAGAAGCCGTTTTTCTATACAAGCTTTTAGAATCTACAGGAATATTCATTGTTTGAGCTAATCCAAGAGCAAACATCTCACTTTGATTATAGCCTCTTTTCTGTTGCTTTTTAGGATGAAGAGGGACTGGGATTATCAGATCCACATCATCAAAAGGCGAGGCATTTTTTAGCTGTGTACCGTATCGTTTACCCAAATATATTCCAATCTCCCGCACATTTTTATATTTAAATTTATGCAATAGCGTTTGCACACGATTTCCGTGATGGAAATAAAACATGGCCGTCACTCCTTGTATTGAAACCTTTCCCCAAAAAACAGCGTGCAAAGGATTACTTTCGTCTTTATGCCAATGCGTATAGGGCAACCTACCCAGACAATACGTACAAATAATCTCTTCATTTTTATAAAGACTATTGCCACAAATCTCGCAGGACCGAGGGAATAATAAAGACAGAAAATCATCAATAAAAGAAGCCATAAGCTTGTTTTAGCTTGCAAAAATTTGATTAGATTGCAGCATGATTCCGCTTTTAGAAATAAACGAACTCACCATTAGTTTCCAAGGAAACGAGCAGAGCAATAAAGCTATTGATAATATTAGCTTAAAAATTTATCGCGGAGAAACACTTGGTATTGTAGGCGAATCCGGTTCCGGGAAATCGCTTACTTCTCTAGCGATTATGCAATTATTATCAAAACAAGCTCAACTGAATGCTGGTGAAATTATACTGCATCTCAAAGATACGGAAAAAATAAACTTGACTCAACTGAGCGAAAAGGAATTACGAAGATTACGCGGAAATCATATTGCGATGATTTTCCAAGAACCTATGACTTCCTTAAATCCTGTAATGACTTGCGGAAAGCAAGTGAGTGAAATATTATTATTGCATAAAGATTTATCGAAAAAAGAGGCCAAAGAAAAAACACTACAACTTTTTGAGGAAGTGAAACTGCCGAGAACTCAATCGGTGTACAAAGCCTATCCTCACGAATTATCTGGAGGTCAAAAACAGCGTATAATGATTGCAATGGCTATGGCTTGCGAACCCGCTCTTTTAATTGCTGATGAACCCACAACAGCTTTAGATGTGAGTGTACAGCAATCTATTCTGAATTTGATTCAGCAATTGAAAGAAAAATACAATACTACTACTATTTTCATTTCTCACGACTTGAATTTAGTTTCTAATATTGCAGATCAAATAGCCGTAATTCATCAGGGAAAGATTGTTGAAAAAGGCTCTACAAAAGAGATTTTCTCTAATCCAAAACACCCTTATACCAAAGGATTATTGGGTTGCCGACCTCCACGAAACAAGCGATTAAAACGACTTCCTTTGATGGAAGATTTTTTGAACGAAAAAGCAAAGGATCGATTGTCCTATTTATTGGGCGAAGAAAATGTAATCTCATCAGAAGAACGAGAAAAAAGGCAAATCGATTTATACAATCAAGAACCTCTTTTAGAGGTAAAGAATTTAACGTTAAGCTATCCGCTAAAAAAATCCATTTTTGGTAAAGTTCTAACCGAAGTTAAAGCTGTTGATCAAGTAGGTTTTTATCTTTTTCGAGGAGAAACTTTAGGCTTAGTCGGAGAATCGGGCTGTGGAAAAACCAGTTTAAGTCGGAGTTTATTATTGCTGAATAAACCAACTGCTGGAAATATCCTATTTGAAGGAAAAGAAATATTAACGTTTACAGCGAAAGAGATTAAAACCTTTCGAAAAAAAGTCCAGATTATCTTTCAAGACCCCTATGGATCTCTTAATCCAAGAATAACAGCTGGGGCTGCAATTATGGAACCGATGGTTGCACATAATTTGCATAAAAAGCCAGACAGAAAACAAAAGACGATTGAATTATTAGAGAAAGTTGGGCTTGGTGCTGATAGTTTTAATCGTTATCCCCACGAATTTTCGGGAGGACAACGCCAAAGAATTTCAATCGCGAGAGCTTTAGCTGTAGAACCCGAGTTCATCATCTGTGATGAAAGTGTTTCGGCTCTTGACGTTTCCGTTCAAGCACAAATTCTCAATCTTTTAAACCAATTAAAAGAAGAATTGAAACTTACTTATCTTTTTATTTCGCACGATTTATCGGTAGTACGTTATATGTCGGATCGGATTATGGTAATGGAGGAAGGAAAGATAATTGAAACCAAAGAAGCCGACGAACTATTTACCAAACCCGGACAGCCTTACACCCAAAAACTCCTTGCCGCTATTCCAAAACAAAAGGCATAAAAAAACCGGAAAACTTTCGTTCTCCGGTTATAATGACTATCAATTATGAGATTTTTTAATTTTTTCTAGCGGAATAAACCTATTCCTAATCCAGCTCCGCCACCAAAGTTACCACGATTTCCTCGATTACCACAGTTGCCCATATTTCCTCTATTCATTCTGCCTTGACCTGCACCAAAATTTCCATTTCTTCTGTTGCCTTGACGAGCATCAAAAATTACTTTTTGATCATCAGTTAATAAAGCACGAACAGCTAAACGGTGCTCTGCAGCATTTTTTCTGATTTGAGCCTGAGTAGCAGACATATCATCAATTAAATTAGAAATGTCTTTTAAATTTTGATTATTACCCGTTCTTAAAGCTTGCATTTGAGCACGCATTACGGCTAAATCGTTACGCAATGGAAGGTTCTTCTCTACTAAAGCCGTACGCAAATCGTTAATTTGAACTTGCTGATCTTCGCTTAATTGCATATAAGCACAGTTGCCTGCAAATTGTCTATTTTGATTATATCCTTGTCCTTGATTAAAACCTTGTCCTTGGTTATATCCTTGACCTCTTTGGCCACGCTGTGCACTTGCACTTAAACTCATTCCTACTAATAAAACGATTGCTAAAATGCTTGTTGTAATTTTGTTTGTTTTCATGATATTATATTTTTTTGTTGTTTTGTTATTTTCTGATTCTTTGACTAAACTGAAAATAAAAGGTTTAAAAGATGAATGCATTTTTTTGAATTAAAAAAATTACACCTGCGTAACTCGGTGAATATCTATCAATTATATTTTAAATATTTTTTAAGGAAAAACTAAGCAGAAAAGAAACTCTAGCGTTCAATTGAATTCAAAGAGGTGAAATCAAGATTATGAAGCAATTTTTCCTCAGGGTAAAATTGTAAACAAACAGTATCTTTTGGCAAAAGGTCAAAATAGTTTTTGGAGAAATGCACTGGTCTTTCAGTTTTGAGAAAAACGTTTTTAATAAGTATACTCGATTTAGACCAAAGCTGTATTTGATTGCCCTCGATTAGATATTCTATTTCTGAATTTTCAGGAAGTACTAATTCTTTTGGGCGAGTAAAATAATATTTATTCTCAGTAAGCAGTGTAGAATTATTATACAAACGAGCAGATAATACCATCTTATTCTTATCAAGCACTCCCTTTAATTGGTTTAGTGAAATTCCAAACACTTTTTCAGAACTGTTCGCTTGGATTTTCAAATTGAGCTTTTCGGAATACAATATCTTTCCGTAAAAATCCATCAGTCTTAATTCCAATTCAGCGTCAACCATATTTAAACTATCCGAAACCACAAAAACAGTCAAGACATTGCTTTGCTCTTCAAAAGAGATCAAAAAAGTTTTGAAATCGTGTTGCGCTTCATAATGCATAGCTTTCCAATGGCCAAAATAATCAAGGCTCGACCAAGAAATTCCTGGCCAGCAATCGTTTAATTGCCAATAGAGCGTTCCCATACAATAAGGTTTTGCCCGGCGTTGTGCTTCCAATGCTTTTCCTACTCCGTAAGCTTGCAAGAGCTGACTAACATAAACAAAATCTTCAAAATTTTGCGGGACAGGGAAGTCTCGCTCCATATATTCTACTATTGTTTTGTTACCAATACTACTTTTTTGATGTGCTTTCATTGCTTCTGACTCCAAATTCATCTGACTTGAATCGGCAAAAGTTAGAAGTGTACTCATTTGCGGCAAGGATTGAAATCCAAACTCGCTAGAAAAACGGGGAATTTTTTCTTCATAAACTTCAAAAGGTTCTTTTCCCCACCATATTCCCCAATAATGAGAATCGCCTTCGGTCATACTTTCAGGATGTCCCCAACCAATTTTTGGTGAAGATTCCCAATAGGTTATTTCCGGATTTAATTCACTGATTAAATCGGGCAATAACTTATTAAATAAAGTTTGATAATCGGTCCGAATTTTAAGCGAATCCGCTTTTGAATAATTAAACTTTTTCTGATAACCCCAATTGTGCCAAAGCTCATTTATTTCATTATTTCCACACCATAATGCCAAGCTCGGATGATCGCGTAATCTTTTGATATTATCTTTTGCTTCTTCTTTTACATTCTTCAGAAAGGCGGAATCCCCTGGGTACAGAGAACAGGCAAACATAAAATCCTGCCAAAGCATTATTCCATTTTCATCACATAAATCGTAGAAAATATCGTTTTCATAAATACCTCCACCCCAAACGCGAAGCATATTCATATTGGCTTCTTTTGCACTTTTAATAATTTGCTCATAGCGAGAAGAATCCACGTTTGGTAGAAAATTATCTTGAGGAATGTAATTGGCTCCTTTAGCGTAAACAGGAACATCATTCACCTTAAAATAAAAGCTTTCGCCGATAGAATCTGTTTTTGTTACCAGCTCAATCGTTCTAAACCCTAGCTTTTTATTTTCCTCAAATTTGAAGTTTTCAGCATTTAGCTGAATACTAAAATCATAAAGCGTAGGATTGCCATAACCATTAGGGCACCATCGCTTTGGATTTTCGATACGAAAAGTATCTGCAAGCAGATTCATACCTTTTCTCAGCTTAAACTTCCGATTGATCTTCTCTTCTTTTCCAAGATTTATCAGACAATTCAATTCTGTTTCCGTTTCTGAAAAAACCTGAGCATTCCAAGCAATAATTGCTTCTGCATCGGATAAATGTATTTGGTGTAAACGATTTTCCGTTACTTTGAATTCAGTCCAAAAGTTTAAAGAAATAGGACGCCAAATCCCCATAGTCACATAGCGCGGCCCCCAATCCCAGCCGTATTGATAAGGTGCTTTTCTTGTAAATACACTGGTTTGTTTATCGTTTCTATCGTTATCAGCCGGAAGGCGATACGGGAGGGAATCGTATAATGGAATTGCTTTTTGAATGGGACTTTCAAATACTATT